>JBQCFB010000633.1:0-2382 GCA_051959715.1 Pseudolabrys sp. | reverse complement strand
CCTGCTCGTCGCCGCAGTCGCGCAACTTCTCCTATGGCGCCGCGCTCGGCCGCGGCGAAGCGCCGAGCGGCAAGCTCGCGGAGGGCGTGTTCACCGCGCCGGTGCTCCTGGAGATGGCGCGCGACAGGAACGTCGACATGCCGATCTCGGCGGCGGTCGCCGCCGTGCTCGACGGCTCGCTCACGGTCGACGCCGCGATCGAGTCGCTTCTCACGCGGCCGCTCAAATCGGAAGAATAGTCTGTCAACACCGGGCCGGCGCGGAACGCGCCGAGTCCCGGTGATCCCGATAAGGCAGGCATAGTGCCTCCCTAAGCGAGATGGCCGGGACAAGCCCGGCCATGACAGGTTGGAGAACGCTCTAATGGCGCATTGGCTTCTGAAATCCGAACCGGACGTGTTCTCGTGGGACGATCTCGCCAAGCGCGGCGCCAGGGGCGAGCCGTGGACCGGCATCCGCAACCACACCGCAAAGCTCAACATGATGAAGATGAAGAAGGGCGACCGCGGCTTCTTCTATCACTCGAATATCGGCAAGGAGGTCGTCGGCATCTGCGAGGTGATCCGCGAGGCCTATCCCGACCCGACCGCGAAGGCCGGCGAGCCTTGGGTCTGCGTCGACATCAAGGCCGTGGAGCCGCTGAAGACACCCGTGACGCTGGCGGCGATCAAGGCCGAGCCGAAGCTCGCCGAGATCCAGTTGCTCAAACAATCGCGGCTGTCGCTGCCGGCGATCACCGACGCCGAATGGAAGCTCGTCTGCAAGATGGGCGGGGTTTAGACCTGTCGTGGCCGGGCTTGTCCCGGCCACCCCGCTCAGGCGGGCACTGTGCCTCCCTCATCGGGATCGCCGGGACAAGCCCGGCGATGACAAGCGGAGAAGCGGGGGAGGGATACACCATGACCTGGATCAACCCGCTACCCCTCCCAAAGTGCGACGCGTCGCGCCTTGTCCGGCCCCGGATCGGCGGCGCATAATGGTGCAAACTTGTGCAAATACGCCCCCGGAGCTCAACCGCGGGGCGGGAGGAGTGAGGCCCATGTCCGACGACAAAACCTATGCCGTGCCGGCCGATTGGCAGAAGCGTGCCTTCGTCGACGACGCGAAGTACCGCGAGATGTACACGCGCTCGATCAAGGATCCGAACGGCTTCTGGGGCGAGCACGCAAAACGCGTCGACTGGATCAAGCCCTTCACCAAGGTCAAGAACACCAGCTACGACCCGCATAACGTCTCGATCAAGTGGTTCGAGGATGGGACGCTCAACGCCTGCTACAACTGCGTCGATCGTCATGTGTCCAAGCGCGGCGACCAGACCGCGCTGATCTGGGAAGGCGACGACCCGAAGGACTCCAAGACCGTCACCTACAAGCAGCTTCACGCCGAGGTCTCGCGCTTCGCCAACGTCCTGAAGAAGCAGGGCGTCAAGAAGGGCGACCGCGTCACCATCGATATGCCGATGATCGTCGAGGCGGCCTATGCCATCCTCGCCTGCGCGCGCATCGGCGCCGTGCACTCCGTGATCTTCGGCGGCTTCTCGCCGGACTCGATCGCCGGCCGCGTCGACGACTGCAAGTCGGACGTCATCGTCACCGCCGACGAAGGCCTGCGTGGCGGCCGCAAGATTCCGCTCAAGGAAAACGTCGACGCCGCCTGCGAGAAGGCGCCGGTCAAGTGCGTCATCGTCGTCAAGCGCACCAACGCCGCCGTCAAGATGAAGGCCGGCCGTGACGTCTTCTACGACGATGTCGCAAAGACCGTGTCCGCCGACTGCCCGTGCGAGGAGATGAGCGCGGAAGATCCGCTGTTCATCCTCTACACGTCGGGCTCGACCGGCAAGCCGAAGGGCGTGATGCACACGACCGGCGGCTATCTCGTCTACACGTCGATGACGCACCAGTACGTGTTCGACTATCACGACGGCGACATCTACTGGTGCACCGCCGACGTCGGCTGGGTCACCGGCCACAGCTACATCATCTACGGGCCACTCTCGAACGGCGCCGTCTCGCTGATGTTCGAAGGCGTGCCGAACTATCCGACCACCTCGCGCTTCTGGGAGGTGTGCGACAAGCACAAGGTCAACATCATCTACACCGCGCCGACGGCGATCCGCGCGCTGATGCAGGGCGGCGACGCCCCGGTGAAGAAGACATCGCGCAAGTCGCTGCGTCTCTTGGGCTCGGTCGGCGAGCCGATCAATCCGGAGGCGTGGGAGTGGTACTACCACGTCGTCGGCGAGGACCGCTCTCCGATCGTCGATACCTGGTGGCAGACCGAGACCGGCGGCATCCTCATCACGCCGCTGCCGGGTGCGACCAAATTGAAGCCCGGTTCGGCGACGCGGCCGTTCTTCGGCGTGGTGCCGGAGATCGTCGACGC
>JBQCFB010000632.1:0-14446 GCA_051959715.1 Pseudolabrys sp. | reverse complement strand
TTCATCTCGCACAATCTCGCGGTGGTCGAGCACATCAGCCATCGCATCGCGGTCATGTATCTCGGCCGCATCGTCGAATACACCGACAAGACGACCTTGTTCACGCGCGCGCTGCACCCCTACACCGAGCAATTGTTGCTCGCGGTGCCGGTGCCCGATCCGCGCGTGAAGCGGCAGAAGCGCGTCCTTCAGGGCGACGTGCCGAGCCCGGTCAACCCGCCGTCCGGCTGCCACTTCCACACCCGCTGCCCCTATGCGGTCGACCGCTGCAAGGCCGAGTCCCCGGCCTTACGCGAGGTGCGCCCGGGCCAGCTCGTCGCCTGCCATTTGCGCTGAGCTTTTATGCCAGGACCGGGCTTGCCCCGGCCGTCCGCGGCCTTACTGTTGCGCCCGCAAAAAGACGAGGTCCTCCGCATGCCGGCCAAGGATTCCAAGATCAATCCCAATCCGTTCACGACCCGGCCCGAGATCGAGGGCACGTTCGGGGTCGTGACCTCGACGCACTGGATCGCGACCGCGGTCGGCATGGCGGTGCTGGAAAAGGGCGGAAACGCCTTCGACGCCGGCGTCGCCACCGCCTTCACGCTCCAGGTGGTCGAGCCGCATTTGAACGGCCCCGGCGGCGACGTTCCGGTCATTCTCCACGACACGCGCAAGGGCAAGACCGAGGTGATCTGCGGTCAGGGCTCGGCGCCGGCCGCCGCGACCATCAAGTACTATCGCGACGAGCTCGGGCTCGACCTCGTACCGGGCACAGGTCTCCTGGCGGCGTGCATCCCCGGCATGTTCGACACCTGGATGCTGATGCTGCGCGACTACGGCACCATGAAGCTCGCCGACGTGCTGACGCCGGCGATCGAATATGCCGGCAAGGGCTATCCGGTGGTCGAGCGCATCAGCGCCACCATCGACACCGTCAAGGACATGTTCCGCGACCACTGGAAGACCTCGGCCGCGGTCTACATGCCGGACGGCAAGGTGCCGGAGCCCGGCTCGCTGTTCCGCAACGTCAAGCTCGCCGAGACCTATGCGCGCGTGCTGCGCGAGGCGGAGAGCGCAGGCTCCGACCGCGTCGCGCAGATCGAGAAGGCGCGCAAGGTCTGGTCGCAGGGCTTCGTCGCCGAGGCGATCGACAAATTCTGCCGCACGCAGGACGTGATGGACACGTCCGGCGAGCGCCATCGCGGCGTGCTCACCGGTCAGGACATGGCGACGTGGCAGGCGACCGTCGAGGCTCCGATCCATTACGACTATGGCCGCTACCGCGTGATGAAGTCCGCGACCTGGACGCAAGGCCTGGCGACGCTCCAGACGCTGGCGCTGCTGAAGGGCTACGACCTCGACAGGATGTCGCCGACCGATCCCGACTTCATCCATTTGCAGGTCGAGGCGACCAAGCTCGCCTTCGCCGACCGCGACACGTTCTACGGCGATCCGAAGTTCGCCAAGGTGCCGGTCGACGTGCTGCTGTCGGACGCCTACAACGCCGAGCGCCGCAAGCAGATCACCGACCGCGCCTCGCTCGATTATCGTCCCGGCACCATTCCCGGCTTCGGCAAGCGCGTCGCAATCCGCACGGCGGAGGGTGCGCGCACGGCGGTCGCAAGCTCCGGCGCCGGCGAGCCGACCGTCGGCAAGATCTGGACGCACGACGATCACAATCTTCCGGACGTGCCGAGCGCGCGCGACAAGATGGGCGCGACGCCCGGCGACACCGTGCACTTCGACATCGTCGATCGCGACGGCAACATGGTGTCGTCGACGCCGTCGGGCGGCTGGCTGCATTCCTCGCCGGTCATTCCGGACCTCGGCTTCTGCCTCGGCACGCGCGCGCAGCAGTTCTGGCTCGACGAGGAGCATCCGAATTCGCTGATGCCGGGCAAGCGGCCGCGCTCGACGCTGACGCCGACCATGGCCCTGCGCGACGGCAAGCCCTATCTCGCCTGGGGCTCGCCCGGCGGCGACCAGCAGGATCAGTGGATCTCGCAGTTCTTCCTGCGCCACGCGCATTTCGGCATGAACCTCCAGGAGGCGATCGATGCGCCCGCCTGGCACTCCGAGCATTTCCCGGCGTCGTTCTGGCCGCGCCAGGCGCGTCCCGGGGTGATGGTCGTGGAATCGCGCGTGCCGGACGCGACGGTGAAGGAGCTGCGCGCGCGCGGCCACACGGTCGAAGTCGGCCCGCCATGGTCGGAAGGCCGTCTCACCGCGGCCTCGCGCGTCGATCCCTATCGGCGCGCCGCCGCCAATCCGCGCGGCATGCAAGGCTACGCGGCGGGGCGGTGACGCGCGCCCGCGCGGTCAATTCCAGTTCGATCCGGAGATTCGCATGAACACGAAAGCACTCTCGCTCGCGCTCGGCCTCGGCCTCATCGCCATGCCGTCGCACGCCGAAATCGTCATCGGCTTCGTCACCGGCCTGAGCGGCCCGGTGTCGTCGATCGGCATTCCCAACTCCAAGGGCATCAAGGCCGGCGAGCTCTACAGCGGCAAGATCGGCGGTGAGACCGTCCGCATCATCCAGCTCGACGACGCCTCCGACCCGTCGGCCTCCACGCAGAACGCCCGCAAGCTGGTCGAGGACAATCACGTCGACTTCCTGATCGGCACGTCCGGCACGCCGCAGACCACCGCCATGGCGGGGACCGCGACGCAGTTGAAGACGCCGATGGTGGCGGTGTCTCCGGTCGCGGTGGTGCCGCAGGGCGAGGGCGGGCCGTGGGTCGTGCAGATGCCGCAGCCGGCGGGCATCCTCGTGCACGGCATCGTCGCGCACATGAAGAAGAACGGCGTGAAGACAGTCGCCTTCCTCGGCTTCAGCGACGCCTTCGGCGATCTCATGTACAATTCTCTGGTCAGCGAGGCGAAGGCCGCCGACATCAAGGTCGTCGCCAATGAGCGCTTCGGTCGCGCCGACACCTCGGTCACGGCGCAGGCGCTCAAGGTCGTCGCCGCGCAGCCGGACGCGATCATGCTCGGCGGCACCGGCACGCCGGGCGCCATGCCGGCGATCGCGCTCAAGGATCGCGGCTACAAGGGGAAGCTCTACGGCAATCACGGCATGATCAGCGCCGACTTCCTGCGCCTCGCCGGCAAGGCGGCCGACGGCATCATCTGTCCGACCGGCCCGGTGACGGCGGCCGAGCAATTGCCGGCGAGCAATCCGATCCGCAAGGTCGCGCTCGATTATCTCGCCGCCTACAAGAAGGCGAACGGCGCCGAGCCCACGGATTCCTTCGCGGCCTATGGCTTTGACGGCTGGCTCGCCTTCGCCGACGCCGCCAAGCGTGCGCTCGCGACCGGCGCCAAGCCCGGCACGCCGCAATTCCACGAGGCGCTGCGCAAAGCGCTGTTCGAGACGAAGGAGCTCGTCGGCACGCAGGGCGTCTACAATTTCAAGCCCGACAATTCGGCCTGGGTCGACGACCGCGCCGTCATCCTGGTGCGGATCGAGAACGGCAAATACACGCTCGTCCAGTAGCGCGCGCTAGGCCGGCACGCCAATGACCGCCGCAAAGCGCTCGCGGTAGGCCGGCCACGCGTCCGGATTGATGAGCCGCGGCGGCCGCCCACCCTTCAAAAGGCCGCAGACCTGGTCGGCCGCCTGCGCGGCCATGTTGCGGCGCGCCTCCACCGTGACGCCGGCGGTGTGGTAGGTCGCGATGACGGTGTCGAGCGCCAGCAGCGGGTGGTCGAGCGGCGGCGGCTCCTTGTCCCAGACGTCGACGCCGGCGCCGGCGAGATGGCCCGACGCGAGCGCCGCGAACAGCGCCGTCTCGTCGACGATGCCGCCGCGCGCCGTGGTGATCAGGCTCGCGCCCGCCTTCATGCGGCGGAACGCGTCGGCATTGATCATGCCGATCGTCTCGGCGTTGCGCGGGCAATGGATCGACACGAAGTCCGCCTGCGCCAGCAGGTCCTCGAAGCGCGCGGGTTTCGCGCCGCGCCGCGCGATCTCGTCCGCCGGCACGTAAGGGTCGTAGGCTAAAACCTCCATGCCGAAGGCCTTGGCCAGCGCCGTCACGCGCGTGCCGATATGGCCGATGCCGATGACGCCGAGGACGCGGCCGGAAATGTCGTGGCCCATCACCTCCTCGCGCGCGAAGCCGCGCTCGCGCCGCATGCGGCGGTCGCATTCGCCGATGCGCTTGGACAGCGACAGCATCAGGCCGAGCGTGTGCTCGGACACGGCGCCGGCGTTCTGCCCCGCCTGGTTGACGACGATGATGCCGGCCTTGGTGCAGGCGGCGACGTCGACCGTGTCGTAGCCGGCGCCGCTCGCCGACACGCACAGGAGCTTCGGACAGCGCGCGATCAGGTCCGGCGTGGCGAACCACTGCCGCGGCAACTCGTCCTTGGCCGACGAGATGACATAGACATGCGCCTCGGCGAGCGAGGCCAGTGTCTTCGCCTCCGGCGCGGCGCGCTGGCAGGTGCGCAGCTCGATGTCGGCTTCGCGCGCGAAGCGCGCGTCCATCGCCGGGTCGTAGGGGAAGTCGAAGCGGACGACGATCTTCGGATTGGCGGCCATGGCAGTCCCGGCGGATTGACCGTCAAGGGATAGCGCGCCGTCGCCCGTCTCGCCAGTTCGGAAGGCTCAGTGGCCGTGCACGTAGGTGCCGGGCGCGGAGCAGAGTACCGGGAAACCATGCTCGCGCGCGCCCATAGGCGGCGGCGGGACGCGGTCGGCGGCGCTGCGTGCGGCGAGCCACGCCGCCCATTGCGCCCACCACTTGCCGTCGAGATGGGTGGCGTGCGCCGCCCATGTCGCGGGATCGACATAGCGGTCGCCGGGATGCCGCGTGCCGGCGAGGTAGTGCCGGCCGCGATGGCCGGGCTCGGACACGATGCCGGCATTGTGCCCGCCATTGGTCAGCACGAAGGTCAGCTCGGTGTCGGTGAACAGCGCGATCTTGTAGACCGACTGCCACGGCGCGATGTGGTCGGTCTCGGTGCCGACCGCGAAGATCGGCATGCGCAGGTCCTTGAGCGTGACGACCTTGCCCTCGACCGCATAGCGGCCGGCGGTGAGGCGGTTCTCCAGGAACAGCGCGCGCAGATATTGCGAATGCATCTTGAACGGCATGCGCGTCTGGTCGGCGTTCCAGACGGTGAGGTCGCTCTCCGGCTCGCGCTCGCCGAGCAGGTACTGGCGCATCATGCGCGACCAGATCAGGTCGTTCGAGCGCAGGAGCTGGAACGCGGCCGCCATCTGCCGCGTGTCGAGCACGCCCTGGTCCCACATCATGTCCTCGAGGAAGGCGACCTGGCTTTCGTCGACGAACAGCATCAGGTCGCCGGCCTCGCTGAAGTCGGTCTGCGCCGCGAGCAGCGTCATGCTGGCGAGCCGCTCGTCGCCCTTGCCCGCCATGGTCGCCGCCGCGATCGACAGGAGCGTGCCGCCGAGGCAGTAGCCGCAGGCGTGCACCTTGCGGTCCGGCACCACCGCGTTGATCGCGTCGAGCGCGGCCATCACGCCGTCGGTACGGTAGCGGTCGAAGGCGATGTCGCGGTCCTTCTCGGTCGGGTTGCGCCACGAGATCATGAACACGGTGAAGCCGCGCTCGGTGAGATAGCGCACCAGCGAGTGCTCGGGCAGCAGATCGAGCACGTAGTATTTCATGATCCAGGCCGGCACGATCAGGATCGGCTCGGCGACGACGTTCGGCGTCGCCGGCGCGTACTGGATGAGTTCGATCAGGTCGTTGCGGTAGACGACTTCGCCCGGCGTCGCGGCGATGTCCTTGCCGATCGCGAAGCCCTGCGGCGCCGGCGGCGGCGTGAGCGTCAGCGCGCGCTGCACGTCGCTGACGAAATTGTCGTAGCCGCGCGCGAGATTGGCGCCGCGCTCGGCGATCGTGCGCTCGACGATCTGCGGATTGAGCCACGGCACGTTCGAGGGCGAGGCGGCGTCGAGCAGTTCGCGCGTCATGAAGGCGGCGCGCGCGGCATCCTTCGCTTGCATGCCGCGCACCGGCTTCGTCGCCTCGCGCCACCACGCTTCCTGCGCGAGAAACGCCTGCTGGAAATAGCGGTACGGCGCCTTGCGCCAGCCGGGATGGTCGAAGCGGCGGTCGCCCGGCTGCGGCGCGAACGGCAGGGTCGCCTCGTCGGCGTCGTGCGCCGGCAGCCCCATCAGCCGCGCCGCGTAAATCTGCGCCAGCGCGGCAAGCTCCGCCTGCCGGCCCGGCGCGCGCGACAGGTGCGAGAGCCAGTCGAACCAGGCGCTGAACTGCGCGTGCGGCGAGATGCCCTGCGTGACGCGCGCGGTCATGGCGCGCGCGATGCGATTGAGCGTGTCGAAGGACGGCGCACCGGTTTCGTGCGGCGCGGGCGGCGGACAGCCCGGCCGGTCGGCGGGCGCGGTCGATGATTCGGGTGCGAGGGGCGGAGCGGTGACGGCGACGTCGGTCATCCGGTCACTATGGCGCGGGATGCGGTCCATGCCGTTGACGCCGGTCAAGGACGACGCCGCGCTGCCTTGACCGGCGTCAAGGCAAACGAAAGCGCCGGCGACCCAGGTCGCCGGCGGTGAAAGTGTTGGTGCAGTCAGGAGGCCGGCGGATGCCGCGCTCAGCGCGCGGGGGCGTGCGCCTTGCCGGGCTTCTTCGACTTGGCCGCCGCGGTCTGCTCCTGCAGGGCCGCAAGCTTGTCCGGCACGTAGCGCGCGAGAATCTCGGGATCGACCGTCGCCATGGCCTGCTCAGGCAGGCGCTGCCAGACCTCGTCCATGCCGAACAGCGGGATGCCGAGATAGCCGCGCACGGTGAGCTGCTGGCCGTCCGGGGCGAGCGTCATCTTGGCGCTGTAGATCTTGCCGTCGCGCGGGTCGAGGATGGTGCCGTTCTCGTATTCGAGACCGTGCTGCTGCATGCCGCGGATGAACGAGATGCCGAGCCAGGGCTGGCCCTTGCGGTCGTCGGTGCAGCGGTCGCAGACCGGGTGCGGCGGGTCGCTCGGACGCGGATAGGCCTTGGCGATGGCGCCTTCGAACGTGCCGTCGCCGTGGTCGACGAACAGGACCCAGATCACCGGCTTGCCATCGATGCGCTTCTCCCAGAGGCCGGCAACGCTCGGTTGCTGAACCTGCTGCTGCATCGGCGCGCCGGCGCGCGGCTGCTGCCAGCCGGGCTGCTGCTGCCAGCCGGGCTGCGCGGTTGCGGCGCGCGAGGGCTGCTGCCAGTAGGACGAGGACTGTGCGTTCGCTGCACCGCCAAAACCGGCAATAGCCATACCCGCCGTGAGCACAAGAGCCGCCACACGCGCTGTCATTTCATTCCCCATGCGAATAGCCGAGAGGGCTTTCATCACACCAGAATATGGCTGTTTCGCGAAAGCAAAAAGGAGTTGCTGAGATTATGATAACTTGGAACTCTGTGAACCTAGATCACGTTAACTGCAACTGATGGGGATACACAAGCAGCGGACGGGGTTTGAACGACGCGCTGCGGAGGCAACACTGCGAATGTCAAAATCGAGCCTCGCTCTGAGCAATCTCCGCGCGGTAACGATCGTGATCGTGCTCGCCTTCCATTCCTGTCTCGCTTATCTCGTCAATATTCCCGCATCGGTCGCCTTTAACCAAGAACCCTACACCTGGGAGGCGTTCCCGATCGCCGATTCGCACCGGTGGCTCGGCTTCGACATCCTGTGCGCCACGCAGGACGTCAGCCTCATGGCGTTCATGTTCTTCCTGTCCGGCCTGCTGACCGGGCCGAGCCTCGAGCGCAAGGGCAGCCGGCTCTACCTGGTCGAGCGCCTGCGCCGCATCGGCGTGCCCTTCGTGCTCGCGGTCACCATCCTCTGTCCGATCTCGCTCTATCCCGCCTACGCCGTGCGCACGGCAAACCCAGACGTCGCCGGCTACTGGCAGCAGCTCCTGTCGCTGCCCTTCTGGCCGATCGGACCGCAATGGTTCCTGTGGCAGCTCCTTGTCCTTAACGGACTCGCGGCCGGGCTGTTCGCGGCGGCGCCGCAGGTGCTGCGCCACTTCCGCCGCTTCTCCGACTGGGCGGGCGACCGGCCCGTCCAATATTACGCGGTGGTCTCGGCCGCCGCCGTGCTCTGCTACACGCCGCTCGCCTACGTGTTCTCGCCCTTCACCTGGCACGAGTTCGGGCCGTTCGCGCTCCAGCTCTGCCGGCCGCTGCTCTACATCCTCGTCTTCTTCACCGGCATGGCGCTCGGCAGCCGCGGGCTCGAGCGCGGGCTGCTGTCGGTCGATGGGCCGCTGGCGCGGCAATGGGCGTGGTGGACTGCGGTGGCGGTCGTCACATTCTTCCTGTGGGCGGGCCTGACCTCGCTGACCATGCCGGACTGGTCGGCCGCGCCGGTCGCGGCGAAGCTCGGCTCGACGCTCGCCTATCCGGTCGCCTCGATCGCCGGCGGGCTCTATCTGCTCGCCATCTTCCTGCGCTTCAGCCGGATGCGCTCGCGCATCCTCGACAGCCTCTCGGCCAACGCCTACGGCATGTATCTCGTGCACTACGTGTTCGTCGTCTGGCTGCAATATGCGCTGCTGCCGGCCGACCTGCCGGCGCCCGTCAAGGCTTTCCTTGTCTTCGCCGGCAGTGTCGTGCTGAGTTGGCCGGCGAGCATCGCGGTCAGCCGCATGCTCAACGGCACCTTCGCCTTCGCGGCCAAACGGCCGATCCGGACCGCCGCTCGCTGACGGTCCCGACCGAACTTCCGACCGAGAGGCTTCATGCCGCTGAACTTCACGCTCGCTTCGCGCAACCTATTCCATGACCGGCTGCGCTTCGTCGCGACCATGGTCGGCATCGTCTTCTCGGTCGTGCTGGTCATGGTCCAGATGGGGCTCTATCTCGGCTTCGGCGAGATGGTCACCAAGATGATCGACCATGCCGACGCCGACCTCTGGGTCATGCGCGACGGCACCAAGTGCTTCGAGGATCCCTCGCTCATCGACGCGCGCAAGCAGGGCGCCTATCAGGCGATCGACGGCGTCGCCAGCGCCGACCCGCTGGTGATCGGCTTCTCCGACTGGCACATGGCGAACGGCGCGATCACGCCCGTCTTCATCGTCGGCTCCAACCTCGACGGCCCGGGCCTCAAGCCGTGGGATCTCTCCGCCGGTTCGGTCGACACGCTCAAGGGCGAGGAAGGGGTCATCGTCGACAAGTCCTATTACGACCGCCTCGGCATCAGCGGTCTCGGCGCCAAGGCCGAGATCCGCGGCCAGCCGGTGCAGGTCACCGGCCTGACCGACGGGATCAGGTCGTTCACGACGACGCCTTACGTCTTCGTCGACATGAGCCGCGCCCGCACCTATGTCGGCATCCCGAAGAACTACGCCAACTACTTCCTCATCAAGCTCAAGCCGGGCGCCGACGCCGCGAAGGTTTCGAGCGCCATCAAGGCGCAGAGCCCGAACTACGAGGTCATGACGACGGCCGAGTTTCACGAACGATCACGTACGTTCTGGCTGTTCGGCACCGGCGCCGGCGCGGCCTTGTTCGCCGGCGCGATCCTCGGCGTCATTGTCGGGACCGTCATCGTGGCGCAGACGTTGTATTCGAGCACCAAGGACCACATCGACGAGTTCGCCACGTTGCGCGCCATGGGTTCATCGAACCGCTACATCTATACCGTCATCATGTACCAGGCGCTCCTCAACGCCATCGTTGGCTTCTGCTTCGCCGCGGTGATCGGGATGATCGTCGTCTTCTTTACCCGCAGCGGTGCGCTGCCGGTCGTCATCACGCCCTCCCTGATGGGCGCGATCTTCCTCCTGACGGTGGTGATGTGCATCGCCTCCGCCTTCACCGCGATCCTCAAGGTGGTTCGCATCGATCCGGTCGTGGTGTTCTCGTGATGAGCGGCGCAGTTCTCGAAGCCACGCAGATCAAGAAGGTGCTGGGCCACGGCGCCGGGCAGGTGCACGCCCTGCGCGGCGTCGATCTGGCGCTGCGCGGCGGCGAATTGACGCTGCTCATGGGGCCGTCCGGCTCAGGCAAGACGACGCTGCTCTCGGTGCTCGGCTGCATGTTGACGCCGACCTCGGGCACGGTGTCGGTCGCCGGTCACGCCACGGCGGACGCCGATCCGGAGACGCTGGCGCGGCTGCGCCGCGACCATATCGGCTTCATCTTCCAGTCCTATCACCTGTTCCCGACGCTGACCGCGTCCGAGAACATCCAGCTCGCGCTCGACGTGCGCGGCGAGGCGAGCGACAAGGCGAAGGCGCGCGCGCATGCGGCGCTGGAGCGCGTCGGGCTGTCGCACAAGATCAATTCCTTCCCGCGCGAGATGAGCGGCGGCGAGCAGCAGCGCGTCGCCATTGCGCGCGCCATCGTGTCCAACCCGTCGGCGATCCTCGCCGACGAGCCGACCGCCGCGCTCGACACCGAGAACGGGCAGGCGATCATGGCGATCCTCGCCGACATCGCCAAGGAGCCCGGGCGCGGCGTTCTCGTCGTCACGCACGACACGCGCCTGCTGCCCTATGCCGACCGCATCCACAAGATCGAGGACGGTCTCATCGTCGGCGTCGAAAACGGCGCGGCGCGCAAAGCGGACCTGCGAACGGCGTCCGCCGGCACGCACTGATGGTCCGCCGCGGGCGGCTCAGCCTGCGGGCGCGGCTCGCGCGCATCGGCTTTCGCCTGCTGATGAAGAAGTCGGAGCGCGATCTGTCCTTCGAGCAGATCCGCCAGCGCTTTGCGCGCATGGAGAAGATGACGCCGCGGCCGCCGCGCGGCACGAAGACCACCACCGTGAACGCCGGCGGCGTCCCCGGCCTCATGATCGAAACGCCGGCATCGCGTCCCGACCGGCACATGCTCTATCTGCACGGCGGCGCCTACGCCTTCGGCACGCCGCAGCTCTACCGGCACTTCACCTGGCGCATGGCGGATGCAGCGCGCGCGCGCGTGCTGATCATCGACTATCGCCTCGCGCCGGAGCATCCGTATCCGGCCGGTCTGGAGGACGCCGTGACGGCGTGGCGCTGGCTCATCGATCACGGCGCGAAGCCCGCCGGCATGACGATGGCGGGCGACTCTGCCGGCGGCGGACTGACGCTGGCGACGATGCTGAAGCTCCGCGACGCGGGCGCGCCGCTGCCAGCGGCCGCGGCGGTGATGTCGCCATGGACCGATCTTGCGCTCACCGCGGCCTCGTTCCGAGACAATGCGAAATCCGATCCGATGCTGATCGCCGACGACGTGCCGCGCTTCGCCGCCGCCTATCTGGGCGGGACCGACGCGCGCGATCCGTACGCCTCGCCGCTCTATGCCGACGTGCGCGGTCTCGCGTCGACCCTGATCCAGGCCGGCGGCGACGAGATCCTTCGCGACGATGGCGTGCGCATGGCCGAGAAGATGCGCGCGGCCGGCTGCGACGTCGAATTGCAGGTCTGGCCGTGGATGCCGCACACTTGGCACCTGCTCGCGCCGGTGCTGCCGGAGGCGCGCGAGGCGATCGCCGAGATCGCGCGCTTCTTCGCGCAGCGACTCGGCTAGCGAAATCGGCGAACACTCGGGAACGGTTCACGTGCGTGTCACGTTGGCGGGCTAGACGACGCCCGCTGACGAGACTCAATCCCATGATCGATCTCACGACCGCCCGGCCGTTGCCGGGCGCTGAAGCTGTTGCACCGTCGCATGACGCCGCGCCGTCCACGCGCCGTCGCTGCGCGCATTGTCACGGGCCGTTCGGTCTCATCCGCCGCCGCCGCTCCGGCCGCCAGTTCTGCTGCGCGTCCTGCATGGACGCCTATGACGATGCCGTGCGCCGCTCGGTGCAGGCGAAGGCGCGCTGGCTCGACCTTCTCGACCGCGCCCGCGCGGCGCGGGGACGCTGACAGGGCGGATCGCCATCTTCTAGTTCAGAATGTCCGCGGGCGCGGCGGCGCCGGCTGGCTTTCAAGCGGTCTCACTTCCTTGACGCATGGCGGCCGTGCTGGATTACTGGGCACGGGGAGCGCGAAGGTAGGGAACGGCCATGATCGGCGCCTTGGTCGCAATTGCAATCTGCGTGTTCGTCGCAATCTGGATTGCCCGTCGAAAACGCCGCACCTGACCTCCCGCGCAGAGAAGACCGGCGCAGCGACCTGCAGCATGCTTCGCGCGCGGCAGAGCCCCCGGTTGGCCGGCCGGCGCGATGGTGCTAGAAGGCCGCTCATGTCGGACTTCATGTCGCATTACGCGGTCCCCGTCGCCATCGGCGCCGTGGCCTGCGTGCTCGCTCTCGGCCTGATCAACATGATGCGCGGCGGATCGCCGAACACGTCGCAGAAGCTCATGCGCATGCGCGTGCTGCTTCAATTCGTCGCCATCATCGTGATCATGGCGACGATCTGGGCGATGGGCCGGTAGCGAGCTGTTACTGCGTCGGCACCGCGCGCATATATTCGACCTTCTCCTTCTTCTTCGCCGCGACTTTCACGGCTTTCTTCTTCTTGGCGGCGGAGAGGTCGGTCGCGTGCGACGCATGCGCGCCGCAGGCGGATGCTGCGGCGGGCAGGAGCGCGAGCGCCCCGGCAACGGCAATGACGGTCAGTCGGATCATGGTCGGGCCCCCTGTATCTCGTCGGCGAACGGGTTCAGATTAGCGCCGTCCGAGCCGGAATCGAAGGGTCCCAACGCATGGTCGTGCTCAACCGCATCTACACCCGCACCGGGGACGATGGCACCACCTCGCTGGGGTCGGGGGCGCGCCGCAAGAAATACGACCTGCGTGTCGAGGCCTACGGAACTCTGGACGAGGTCAATGCCGTCCTCGGCCTGGCGCGCCTGCATACCGCCGGCGACGCTGCGCTCGATGCGGCGCTGGGCCGCATCCAAAACGACCTGTTCGACGTCGAGGCCGACCTCTGCCTGTCCGAGAAGGGGCCCGGCGGCGCCCGCCTGACCGTGACCGCGGCGCAGGTGACATGGCTCGAGGGCGAGATCGACCGCTTCAACGAGGGCCTCGCCCCCCTGAAATCCTTCATCCTTCCGGGCGGCAGCGCGGTGTCCGCCTGGCTGCATCTGGCCCGTACGGTCTGCCGCCGCGCCGAGCGCATCATGGTGGCGCTGATGGACCAGCCGGGCGAGGAGGTGTCGCCCCCGTCGCTGCAATATGTGAACCGCCTGTCCGACTACCTGTTCGTCGCCGGCCGCTACGCCAACGACAAGGGCGCCTCGGACGTGCTCTGGGCCCCCGGACAGCACCGCTGAACCCGCATTCCGGGCCCGCCGTTGACCGGGAATAAACCCGCGATTAGGGTGCGGCGCACCAATTTCGGGCCTGAAATTCAGCAACATAGCGGCCCCCGGAGCCTGCTCAGATCATGAAGATACTCGTGCCCGTGAAACGGGTGGTCGATTACAACGTGAAGATCCGCGTCCGCCCGGACGGGTCCGGCGTCGAGCTCGCCAATGTGAAGATGTCGATGAATCCCTTCGACGAAATCGCCGTCGAAGAAGCGATCCGGCAGAAGGAAGCCGGCAAGGCGACCGAGATCGTCGCCGTATCGATCGGCCCGCAGCAGGCCTCCGAGACGATCCGCACCGCGCTGGCCATGGGCGCCGACCGCGGCATCCTGGTGAAGGCCGAGGGCGTCATCGAGCCGCTCGCGGTTGCCAAGATTTTGAAAGCCATCGTCGACGCCGAGAAGCCCGGCCTCGTCATCCTCGGCAAGCAGGCGATCGACGACGACAGCAATCAGACCGGCCAGATGCTCGCCGCATTGCTCGGCTGGTCGCAGGGCACCTTCGCGTCCAAGCTCGTGCTCGACGGCGACAGCGTCAGCGTCACGCGCGAAGTCGACGGCGGCTTGCAGACGGTGAAGCTGAAGGCGCCGGCGATCGTCACCACCGATCTGCGCCTGAACGAGCCGCGCTACGCTTCGCTGCCGAACATCATGAAGGCGAAGAAGAAGCCGATCGAGGAAAAGGCCCCGGGCGATTACGGCGTCGACGTCAAACCGCGGCTCGAAGTGGTCAAGACCGTCGAGCCGTCGGGCCGCAAGTCCGGCGCCAAGGTCGCCTCGGTCGCCGAGCTCGTTGCCAAGCTCAAAGACGAAGCGGGGATTCTGTAAAATCATGGCCACGCTTCTGATCGCGGAACACGACAACAAGTCGCTCAAGGACGCCACTGCCAAGGCGCTCACGGCGGCCAAGGCGCTCGGCGCCGAGGTGCACGTGCTGGTCGCCGGCAAGGACGCGAAGGCCGCGGCCGATGCCGCCGCCAAGCTCGACGGCGTCGCCAAGGTGCTGCTCGTCGAGGGCGCTCCCTACGAGCACCAGTTGGCCGAGCCGATGGCGGCGCTGATCGTCTCGCTCGCCGGCAATTACGACGCGCTGGTCGCGCCCGCGACGACCAACGGCAAGAACACGATGCCGCGCGTCGCGGCGCTGCTCGACGTCATGCAGATCTCCGACGTCACCAAGGTCGTCGGTGCCGATACGTTCGAGCGGCCGATCTATGCCGGCAACGCCAT
>JBQCFB010000631.1:0-10524 GCA_051959715.1 Pseudolabrys sp. | reverse complement strand
CGAGAAGCCGGGCCAGATCTGGGGTTCCTCGACGATCTATTGCTACAAGGACGGCGTCGTCGGCGTTGGCGGTCAGATGCCGTTTGGCGCCCAGTAACGCCGCTTCGCGGCATCGTCGATCGGCACGGCGCGGGCGCGGCGTTCATTTCGGCTTGCCGCGTCCCGCCATCGCCTGCGCCGCGCCGGCGAGCGCATGGCGGAAGGCGGCGTCGAAGTTCACGCCGCGCGTCTGCCATGCATAGGTCTTGCCCGCATGGGCCATGCGCCAGCGGACGATCCAGCCGAGCGCCTTTTCGTTGAACACGATATGGCCGGCAACGGCGGCCTGCGCGCCGTCGGCCTGCGCCAGCCCGTCGGCGTCGGCGGGCTTGACCGCGTCGAGCGTCTTCACGCTCCAGCCGCGCGCGGCGATCTCGGCCTCCGTGGGCAGCACGACCGACGGCAGCGCCGCCTTCGCCGCGGCCGCGGCGACGGCAAAGCGCATGTCGTCGGAGCGGTCGATCGTCCCGTCGCGCGCCAGGACGAACGCATTGTGGAGGTTCTCGCCCGCGACGAGGATCAGCACGTGCGGCCGCGGCAGCGGCCACGGTTTGCGGCCGAGCTTGACCGCGAGCGCGTCGACTTGTGTCCGGTCGAAATCGACGGTGAGGAAGTGCGGCCGGTCGTGCGTGCCCTGCTCGTCGTGCACCGGCTTGCCCTTGAGCCGGTCGCGATAGGAGAAGCGCAGCACGAGCCCCTCGGCGGATTTGGCGGCGCGGGCGAGCCTGCGGTCGGCGCGGATGGTCTGGTCGCCCGTCACCTTGACCAGGACGTCGCCGAGCGTCTCGGCGAAACCGGGCAGGCGGGTCTCGACGCGCGTGCCGGTGACGATGGTGACCGAGCGATAGAGCGCGCCCGTCTCGTCGACCGGCGGCATCTGGCCGTCCGGGATCTCGGTCGCGGCGAAGGCGGGCAGGGTGGCGAGGACGGCGACGATGATCGCGAGCGTTCGAGCCAGCATGATCGCATCCTCCCGCGTGACAATTGCCGAAGACAATGCATCCGGCCGCGGTTTCAAAGCGTATCACAGGTCATGACCGCCGCACGCCTGGCGCGCCTGCGCGTCATCCTCCGCTTCGTCATGGCCGCCTTCTTCGCCGGCGGCTTCGTTTTGCACATGATGGCGGCCGATAAGCTCGTCCTGATCACGCCGGACTGGGTGCCGTTCCCGCGCGACGTCGTGCGCGTCACCGGCTGGCTGGAGCTGGCCGGCGCCGTCGGCCTGCTCGTGCCGCGGACGCGGCATATGGCCGGTTTGGCTTTGGCCCTCTACATCCTCGCCGTCTGGCCGGCGAACATTCACCAGGCGGTCGACCACATCGTCGTGCCGCCGATCCCGGATTCCTGGTGGTATCACGGTCCGCGCCTGGCTCTTCAGCCCGTGCTCGCCTGGTGGGCGCTGTTCTCCTCCGGCGTTGTCGACTGGCCGGCCTCACGGCAAAACGGCCGGGCTTGAGGCCCGGCCGCTCGCATCGAAACGATAACCTACGTGCTTACTTCAGCGACAGTGCCAGACCCGACAGGTCGAGGCTGACGATGACGCCGGCCTGCTCGCCGGTCAGGGTCAGCACCGCGCCGTTCTGGTTGGTCAGCACCACCGCCTGCGCGCCGCGGCCGACCGCCGCGCCGGCGCCGCCCTGGGCGTAGACGCCGGCAATGTCCTGCGGCCGGCGGATGTTGGTCACCCGGCCATGGAAGCGCGTCTCCGAGGCGCCGAACGTGAAGCCGTAGCTCAGGCCCCCGACGGACAGCGGATAATTATGGCCGTGGAAGTGCAGCACGCCGCTTCCGGCCGAGCCGCCGATCACGAATCCGGCCTTGAAGATGCGGATGCTGACCGAGCCTGAATCGGCATGGGCGGCGGTGAGCCCGGCGCCGAACAGGGCGGTCAGGGCAATGACGGCGGCGCGCAGCATGGAGCGGATGGGCATGGGGGAGCCTCCTGATGTCGATTCGGAACAGTTGGAACTCTAAAGGGGCCCGAGAGTTCCGGCCAGCCGCGCAGAAGGCTGTCAGAAGGCGTCTGCCTCGTCGCGCAGGTGCTGAGCCCGGCCCCGCATCTCCTCTTCCTGGCGCTCCAGGTCCTCGGCGATCTCCGATGAGAGCGAGAACAGGCCGGCAAGCTTGGTCGAGAGAAAGGCGCGCTCGGCCTCGACCGCTTCGCGCGGAATGACGCCCTCCGGGCCTTCGGCCGCGACGTCGCTCGCGACTTGCTGCGCGATCGACAGAACGAAGCTCAACGAAGCGATCTTCTCCTGGTCCTCGGCATTGATCGTGGGCCGCTCGCCCAGCGCCCGCAATTCGCGCGGCGACACGACGATGAAGGCGGCGATGCTGTCCTTCAGGTGCGTGCTGGGCGGCGGCGCGTTGCCGACATAGGCGTTGATGTCGCCGGCCAGAGCCACCGCGGTGCGTCGCACCTCGAACAGCATCTTGCGCGCCTCGATGCAGGCCTCGGTGTCGGCCTCGATGCGGTGCAGGAGATCGAGCGCCGCCTGCACCGACTGCGCCCGCACCTGCAAATAGACCGGCCGCGCCGCGTACATGGCGGCGAGCAGAGCGACCGCTGCGGCGGCAAAGGTCTCGTTTTCCTGCCAGACCTGGTAAGCGCCGCGCACGCGCGCCTCCCCGGCCATGGTTGCGAACAGCGCGCCGAGCGCGGCAATGGCGAGAGCGATGACGGGCAGCCAGACGAGGGGCAGGCGGGCAATCTTCATGCGGCCGAGAAGCTAGCGCATCGCCGATGGAACGGTCGATAGTGGGGCGGGCGTTGTCCGGGCTCTTTCACCACGGCCTCTAGGAGGGCGTACCGTGCGAGATGTGTTCTGGATGATCGCGTTCCTGGCCCTTACCCTTGGCGGCGGGCTCGGCATCGGCTTCTGGGCGCGGCCGGACGGCTGGTACGTGCACCTCAAGAAGCCTTCCTTCAATCCGCCGGACTGGGTGTTCGCGCCGGTCTGGACAGTGCTCTACATCATGATCGCCATTGCCGGCTGGCGCGTCTTCCTGCGCGCGCCGGGCGGTGCGGCGATGGCGCTGTGGGCGGTCGGCCTGGCGCTCAATTTCATGTGGTCGCCGGCGTTCTTCCGCCTGCGCGCGCCCGCCCTCGCGCTCGCCGTGGTGCTGTCGCTGCTGGCGGTGAACGTCGCCTTCTTCGCGAGGAGTTGGCCGCTCGACCGCGCCGCCGCGCTCCTGTTCGTGCCTTACGTCGTCTGGGTCGCCTTCGCCTCGCTGCTCAATGCTGCTGTGGTACGGCTGAACTAGGCACGTGCGCGCGGCGTGCTAACCTCCGTGCAAACGCAGACGGGGGAATTCATGGCCGGCTTATTGCAGAACCACATCGCCGCCGTGACCGGCGCCGGCTCCGGCATCGGGCAGGCGATCGCCATCGGCTATGCGCGCGAGGGCGCGAACGTCGCGGTGCTCGACATCAATGCCGAGGCGGCGCGCGCAACCGCCAAGACCATTACCGACGCCGGCGGCAAGGCGGCAGCCTTCGCGCTCGATGTCACCGATCGCGACGCCTGCCGTGCGATGGCCGCGGAAGTCGAAGCCAAGGTCGGCCGGGTCTCGGTGCTGGTCAACAATGCCGGCATCGCCCGGCGCAACGGCATGACCGGCGATCCCGACGCCCTGCTGAAGGACTGGCAGGACATCATGGCAATCAATTTGAACGGCGTGTTCAACGTCACGCATGCCTTTCTCGCGCAGCTGCGCACGAGCAAGGGCCGCATCGTCAACCTCGGCTCGGTGCAGTCCTTCGTGCACCTGCGCACGCCGACCTCGCCGGCCTACACGACCTCGAAGCACGGCGTGCTTGGTTTCACCAAGGCGCTCGCCGCCGAGCTCGGCAAGGACGGCGTGCGCGTCAATGCCATCGGCCCGGGCTTCATCGAGACGCCGCTGAACGCGGCGGTGCGCGCCAATAACCCCGCGCTCGTGCAGGTCTTTCTCGACCACACGCCGCTCGGCCGTGCCGGCAAGCCGGAAGACATCGTCGGCCCGGCGATCTTCCTCGCCTCCGATCTGTCGCAATTCGTCACCGGTACGATCCTGATGGCCGATGGCGGCTATCGCACCGTCTAGAGGAACCTCGCGCGCGCCGGCCGGATTGACCCGCGGGACCGATCCGAGGATGCGCGATGCCGGACGTCAGACCGAGCGACACGGAACGTGAGGCGCAACTGCGCGCGCTCGCCGAGCGGCTCGAATTCAGGATGGACGGCTCGGACGGGCGTTACACGCTGACGCGCACGGTCGACCTGTCGCGTACCGAGCGCGAGGTGAACCTGACGCTCGATGAGGTCGAGAAGCTGCTCGAAACGTGGAAGCTGCGCGGCCTCGGCGGCGGCTGAGACGCCGCTGCGGCGTGCACCGGATTGCGGACGTCTTCTCTCGGCCGCGCAAAGCCTCTAGCATCCGTGGATCATTCCTCATCCACGGGCTTTCTCATGTCACAACGCATTGGTGTCATCGGCGCCGGCACGATCGGCGCCAGCTGGGCGGCTTATTTCCTGGCGCAAGGCCACGACGTGGCCGCGACCGACCCGTCGCCGCAGGGCGAAGCATTCGCGCGCCGCTTCATCGCCAATGCCTGGCCGACCTTGGATAAACTTGGCTTGGTCGTACAGGGCGCGAGCGCCGAACGTTTCACCTTCCATAAGGATGCGGCGGCGGCCGCAGCCGGCGCCGACTTCATCCAGGAAAGCGGGCCGGAGCGCGAGGATCTCAAGATCAAGCTCTTCAATGTCATTGACGGTGCCGCGCCGCCCGAGACGGTGATCGCCTCGAGCTCGTCCGGTCTCCTGATCAGCCGCGTCACCGTCGAGAGCAAGCACCCCGAGCGCTGTGTCATCGGCCATCCGTTCAATCCGCCACACCTGATCCCGCTGGTCGAGGTGGTGGGCGGCACCAAGACGAGCCGCGCCGCGATCGACAAGGCGATGGCCTTTTACCGCGCCGTCGGCAAGCACCCGATCCTGATCAACAAGGAAGTGAAGGGCCACGTCGCCAATCGCCTCCAGGCGGCGCTATGGCGCGAAGTCGTGCACCTCGTCGCCGGGGGCGTCGTCTCGGTCGCCGATGCCGACGCTGCCGTCGCCTATGGCCCCGGCCTGCGCTGGGCCCTGATGGGGCCGAGCCTGACCTTCCATCTCGCCGGCGGAGAGGGCGGGATGAAGCACTTCCTCGACCATCTTGCGCCGGCCATGCAGGGCTGGATGGACGATCTCGGTGCGCCACGCCTCAGCAGCCCCGAACTGCAACAGGCGATCATCAAGGGCGTGGCGGAGGAGGCGGGTTCGCGCACGATCGGCGACCTCCAGAAGTGGCGCGACCGCAAGCTGATCGACATCCTGAAGGTGTCGGCCAGCCCGTGACGGCATTATCCGCCGTTTGACCTAACGCAAGGCCGCAGTTTCGGCGTCGATGGAACTTGCATCCGGGAACTCCCCGGGTGCGGGCCGCCAGTCTCGGCACGCGCCGCCCGGTGGGGGCCCCGCGGGCAATCGCCCGTCCTCGCGCCTTTCATGGAAAACGACCGACAGGAGTTGAACCGATGTATCGCAAACTGATGCTTGCCGCGGCCACGGCCGCCGCGGTGGCCGCCACGAGCTTCGTCGCTGCCCCGGCGGACGCTTCGCCCTACCGCGTCATCCGCTGGGAAGGCACTCGCGTCTGCCAAGTGTGGGACTATGGCGTGTCGAAGCCGTGGGGTCCGCACAAGGTGCTGAGCAAGAAAAAGAAGACCGCTGAAGCCGCGACCCGCAGCCTCAACCGCCGGATCGCCAAGCATCGCTGCGGCTGGTAATTCGCGTCGACCGACATTGCGAAGGCGCGGGCCGGACAAGCCCGCGCCTTTTTGCGTTTGCGGTCGGGAACTTTTTCGGCCACCTTGCAACTTCTGGAGACGATGGAACGTTGCTCCCCGCACCCGCCACTTCCGAAGGCCGCCCATGAGCCACGTCACCTACGAGATCGTCGAGCACGACGGCGGCTGGGCCTACAGGGTCAAGGGCGTCTATTCCGAGACCTTCGCGACGCATGAGCAGGCGCGCCGCGCGGCGAAAGTCGCGGCGGCCGAGCAGATGGTGCCGGGCCACACCGAGGTCATCGAATACGAGGACGAGCAGGGCCGCTGGCATGTCGAGACGGCGCCCGGCCGCGACCGGCCCGACACCGACATCAAGGACACGCCTTAAGCGCGCCGCGCCATGCCATGAGCAATGCGCGGCTGCTGACGCTCTCCGGCCTGCTCGCATTCATCGGCGGCTCATCGACGTTGTCTGCTTCTTCGGGCTCAAGGGCCTGCTCGCCGCTCACATTACCGGCAATCTCGCGACGTTGTGCGCGAGCATCGTGCTCGGCACTGCGGGCCTGATCAGCAAGATCCTGGCGGTACCGGAGTTCATGATCGTCGTGGCGTTGGCGCACGCGACCGCGCGCATCCTCAACCGCTATGGCTGGCCGTCGGTGCGCATCCTGCTCGGCTTCGAGGCGGTGCTGCTGACGGCTTTTCTTGCGCTCGCGGTGCGCTACGGCCCATTTGCCGATCCCGATAGCGGCATCGCACTGGCGACAGCACTGGCCGCCATCGCCGCGATGGGCGTGCAAAACGCCGTGCAGCGCGCACAACTGACCCGGATTCCACCGACCAGCTTCATGACCGGAAATGCGACGCAGGCCGGCATCGATCTCGTCGATGCGCTGGCCGGCGCGGCATCGCCGCCGCAGAAGGAGCGGCTGCGCTTCGTCGCGCTCAATCTGATGTGCTTTGGGTTCGGCTGCGCCACCGCCGCGCTCGCTTACGATGCGGCCGGGTTCGCCGCGCTGGCCTTGACCGTGCCGGTCGCCGCTCTTGCGGCCATCCTGGCGCCGTGAGCGTCAGCGGCGCGCTATTGCCACAAGCCGTAGGACGCCCATTTGCTTTCGGGGATTTCCTGACCCACGCTCAGGCGGAACGACAGCACCTTCATGTGGTCCGGCGTCGCGGTGCAGCTGTAGGACATCTGGTACCAGTGCTTGCGGCTGCGGAAGGCGCCGCCCTTCGCCTCGATCGAGTCGGCGGCGATCTTCGGCGGTGTGAGGGCGCTGGCGACCGCGCGGTCCGGATGGAACTTGCGCTGATCCTTGCGGATCGTGACCATCGCCGTGTAGTCGCAAAGCTGCTCGAGGCGGTCGACCGGCTCCAGCTTCTTGAGCACCTTCTCGAAGTGGGCGTCGGGGCCGGCGGCGTGCGCCGTGGTGACGAGGACAGTCGCGATCGTCAGCGCAAGCACCCGCATTCACACATCCTCCAAATCCACGCGCATTAATGCGAGCGAGGCCGCCGATGGCAACCGGCGTCGGCCGCCTTGTCCAATGCAAAGATGGCGGGAACGCGGACAAATCGCCGCGTCCGTGCACCGAGGAGCAAGATACCGCGGCTACACGTATTTGGGATCGCGCTCCAGGAGCTCGATCGAGATGCCCTGCGGGCCGCGCAGGAAGCATATCTTGATGCCGGGCCGCGGCACGTGCGGCTCGGTCGTGAACTCGACACCCTTGGCCTTCAGCGACGCGATCATGGCGTCGAGGTCCTTCACGAACAGGCCGAAATGGTCGAGCCCCTGATAGGGCGTCGCCGGCGGCGAATTGACGCCGTCGCCCGCCTTGACCGGCGCGATGAAGATATTGCCGCCACCGAGTTTCATATCGATGCGCGGCTTGCCCTGCTGCGTCGTGCGGATCACCTCGGCGCCGAGCATGCGCTCGAACCATTGGGCGGTGCCTTCGGGATCGGGCGTGCGCAAATGAATATGGTCGAAGGTGATCTCGGGCATGGCGCGCTCCTGACTTCGGACGGGTGTTTGATAGACCATCGGCCGCGGCGCGGCCAGACGGGGGTCTCCATTCGCCGTGCGACTTTCACGCTATTGAATGCGCGGAATTCGTGCGCCGAGCCGCTTCCTCTTCCCATTTCCCATGGCATCATGCGTCCGGATAATATCGCGCCGGGGACGCGCGACATTTTGGGAAGAAACAAAGATATGACGTTCAGCCGCCGCCGTTTCCTGTCGCTCGCCTCTGCAACCCTGGCTGCGCCGGCCTTGTCGCGCACGGCATTCGCCGCCGACTGGCCGAAGGAGCGCGTGATCCGGGCCATCGTGCCGTTCGGCGCCGGATCGACCGTCGACATCATCGGCCGCATCGTCGCCGACCCGATGTCGCAGGCGCTCGGCCAGACCATCGTGATCGAGAACCGTGGCGGCGCCGGCGGCACGCTCGGCTCGGCCATGGCGGCGCGCGCGGAGCCCGACGGCTACACGGTGCTGATCAACGCCGCCGCGCACACCGGCGCGCCCGCGGTCTATCCGCATCTGACCTACGACCCGTCGGCCGACTTTTCCGGCGTCGCCATGTTCGGCACCGTGCCGAACGTGCTGTGCGTCGCGCCGTCCAAGGGCATCAAGACCATCGAGGATTTCGTCGCCAAGGCCAAGGCGAGCGGCACGATGACCTATTCGTCGGCCGGCGTCGGCAGCGCCACGCATTGGGGCGCCGAGCGCTTCCGCGTCTCGGCCGGTTTCAAGGGCACGCACGTGCCGTTCCGCGGCGGGCCCGAAGCGCTCACCGAGGTGATGACCGGCCGCGTCGACTGGTGCTGCATCGGAATTGCCTCGTCCATGCCGTTCATCAAGGACGGCCGGCTCCTGCCGCTCGTCGTCACCTCGACGAAGCGCTCGCCGTCGCTGCCGGACATCCCGACCTCGCTCGAGAAGGGTTACAAGGATAGCGATTACAATTTCTGGAACGGGCTCCTGGTGCCGGCCAGGACGCCGCGGCCGATCATCGACCGCCTCAACGCCGAGGCGACCAAGGCGCTGGCGCTGCCCGACGTGCAGAAGAAGCTCGCCGTGCAGGGCGTCGAGCCATTGCCGATGACGCCGGCCGAAATGGACGCGATGATCAAGAAGGAAATCGCGCTCAACATCCGCATCGCCAAGGAGGCGGGGCTGAAGTTCAACTGAAGTCCGATGCCTTATTCGTTCAAACCACGGGGGCTCTCATGAAGACCACGATGCTCGTTCTGCTGGCTGCGCTGTCCGTCACGACAAGCGCCGCGAACGCGGTCACGACCGACGACGTCAAATGGATCAACCAGTGCGTCGCCGACAACAAGGGCGATGCGGCGGCCGCCGTCGTGCTGAAATACTGCACCTGCATGAACAACAAGATGAGCGACAACGAGACCCAGTCGATCACGCAGTGGGAAAAGACCCACGTCGCCGAGCGCAAGGCCTGCGACAAGGAAGCAGGCTGGAAGTAGGGCGGGTCGTCGCCCTGCGCGCGGCGTACATAATTGTGCCCTCTCCCCTTGTGGGAGAGGGCATCCGCAGTGCTTCAATCAGAATGAATGGGTGAGGGGGCTCCCCCTCACCCATCAGAATGTGTCGAGTTGCTCTCAATGCCCTCTCCCACCAGGGGAGAGGGCACATCGATACGCATGGGCGCTCGTGGCGCCGCCCTCTTGAACAGCCTCACATCCCCGGCAGGCGCGTCACCGCGGCGCGGGCGGTGCCGTCGGCCTCGGCGATGACGCGTAATGTCGTCCCGTCGAAGGCGATGCCGGTCAGCCTGACATCGTCGACGCTGGCATCGATGCGCACGCCGTTTTCGTTCTTGCGGAACTCGCCAAGCGCGGCGGCAATCTTGGCTTTCGCATCGGCGGCGAAGGGTTTCAGATCGATCACCGCATTGTCGGCGAGGGCCTGCTCGAGATAGGGCGTGGCGGCGCGCGCCGCCGCGCTCACCAGCGCCGCCTGCGACTCCACCGCCAGCGAGATGTCGGTCAGCCGCAGAATCTGGTTCTTCGGATCGAGCGCCGGCTTGCCCCAGACCAGTACGTCGGCCTCGCCGCCGAAACCGAACCAGCTTTTCTTTTCACGCGCCTTCACGTGCAGGGCGATCAGGACACGGTCACCGGCGGCGGCCAGGCTCGCGCGCTTCACCTCGACGTCGACCGGCGCGTTCTTGTCCTCCGGGAAGTGCCGGCCCTTGAGCTGCGCTTCGAGGATCTTGTTGATCTCGGTGAAAGGCACGTCGATCGGCATGCCGACCGCGAGCTTGCCGTCCTGCATCGGCGGCACGAGCTCGAGCTGTGCCGGGAACGGGCAGGTGGGCGTCGTCGCCTGCGGGGAGATCCGCGTCTCCGCCGGTACGCCGCTGGTCAGCGTGACATTGCGGGCGTCGACCTGCGGCTGCGCCGCCGCCGCGCGCACGGGGCGCATTTCGAGGTAGAGCCTGGGCATGCCGGTGTCGCCACCGCCGAGCGGGATCGAGCGGCACATCTTGGCCCACTGCTCGCGGGCGGCGCGCTCGATCACCGGATCGTTGCGCAGGCGCTGCTCGAGCGCGGCGACCTGCTCGCTCACCGCCTTGTCGATCAGCGGCCGCACCTCGTTGCTCATGTTGACCTTGACGCCGGCGATGTTGAGCGCGCTGTCG
>JBQCFB010000630.1:0-15411 GCA_051959715.1 Pseudolabrys sp. | reverse complement strand
ATCCCGGTCAGGGCGTCGCGCTCGGCGAAACCGGTGACGAACAGCACCGGCAGGGCGGGCAGGCGCGAGCGGACATGGCGCGCAAGCTCGGCGCCGCTCATGGCCGGCATGGCGTAGTCGATCACGGCGAGGTCCACCTTCGGGCGCGCGTCGAGCAGGCGCAGCGCGTTCTCGCCGCTGTCCGCCTCCTCGACCTTGTAGCCGAGCTCGCGCAGCATGGCGGCTGTGACGTCGCGCACGGCGCTGTCGTCGTCGACCAGAAGGATGACCGCGTCGGGACGCGTCATTATCTCGCCCTCGGCGATCGATTCTTCCTGCGCCTGCGGCGCCGTGTTGGCGCGCGGCAGGAAGATGTGCACGGCGGTGCCGGTCCCGGGTTGCGATTCGATGCGGACGCCGCCGCCGGACTGCTTGGCGAAGCCGAGCACCTGGCTCAGGCCCAGGCCCGAACCCTTGCCGATCTCCTTGGTGGTGAAGAACGGTTCGAACACCTTGGCCCGCACCTCCGGGCTCATGCCGCCACCGGTATCGCTGACGCAGATCATGACGTACTCGCCCGGTGCCGGCTCCTCGGCCGCGCGCGGCGCGCCCAGCCGCACATTGGCGGTGGACACCTTCAGCGTGCCGCCGATCTCCATGGCGTCGCGGGCATTGATCGCGAGGTTGAGCACGGCGATGTCGAGCTGCGTCGGATCGACCAGGGCCGGCCACAGGTCGTCGCTGAGATCGGTCTCGCTCGCTACGCTGCCGCCGATCGTGCTCTGCAACAGGTCGCGCATGCCGGCGATTGTGCCGTTGAGGTCGAGCACCTTCGGCTCGAGCCGCTGACGCCGCGAGAAGGACAGGAGCTGGTCGGTGAGCTTGGCGCCGCGCTCGGCCGCCGCCCGCATGTAGGTCAGGCGCTGCGTCGTCCTGCCGTCGATATTGGCCTTGTCGAGGGCGCGTTCGATGAAGCCGATATTGCCGAGAACGACGGTGAGCAGGTTGTTGAAGTCGTGCGCGACGCCGGAGGTGAGCTGGCCGACGGCCTCGAGCCGCTGCATCTGGCGCAGCGTCGACTCGACGCGCTCGCGTTCCTCGATCTGCGCAACCAGTTGGCGGTTGGCAGCTGCGAGCTGGCTCGTGCGGTCCTGCACGCGCACTTCGAGTTCCTCATTGAGACGGCGGCACTCGTATTGCCGCCGCCGGCCGCGCAGAGTCGTCTGCACAAGGCTGACCAGCGTGGTCGGATGAAACGGCCGCTCGAGGAAGCCGACATTGCCGAGCGTGGCATGCAGCTTGGCGGCTTCCGGATTCCATTCGACGCCGCCGCCGTGCTTGGTCAGCACGATGAACGGAAAGTCCGACCATGGCGGCTGCGCGCCGACCCATCCCGCAAGAGTGCGCGTGTCGCTGCGCAGCGATTCCTCGGTGACGATGGCCAGGTCGGCGCCGCGGCGCAATTGCAACAGTAGGTCCTCCAGGTCGCGGCACACGACCGTGGAAATGCGCGCGTCGTTCAGGATGTCACGCGCGACCAGGGCGTCGCGGCCGCGCGGCGCGAGGATCAGCGCACGCTCGAGCGGGAGGGTGGAGGGCCCGGTCAAGTGCGCTCCATGAGCGTGTCGGAGCGGCCGACATAAGTCGGAACGCCGCGCAGCACGCCCTGGAATTCATGCAGTGCGTCGCCGACATGTATGCCGGTGCCGTTGATCCGGAATTCGCGGATCGTGTCCTCGTGCGCGCCGCCGCGCTTCTTGATGACGGAGATGGCGCGCCGGACGCGGCCGAGCGCCTCGAAGTAACGCAGCATGATGACGTTGTCGGCGATATAGGTGAGATCGACAGGCGCCTTCATCTCGCCGACCATGCCGGATTGCGCCAATGTCAGGAATGTCGCTGCGCCGCGCCGGTTGAGAGATTGCAGCAGCTCGTGCAGGTGCAGCGTCAGGAACTGCTCTTCCGGCATCGAGGCCTGATAGCCGTTGAGGCTGTCGATTGCGACGACGCCGATATTCTCGCGGTCCACAGCGCCGCAGACGCGGTGCGAGAACTCGCCCGGCGACAGCTCCGCTGCGTCCATCTGTTGGACGACGAGCTTGCCCGTGTCGCGCATGCCGGCGAGGTCGAAGCCCATGCCCTTGGCGCGGGCGAAGAGCAGCCCCAACTCCTCGTCGAACACGAACAGTGCGGCGCGCTCGCCGCGTCTGACCGCTTCGCGCAAGTATTGCATGACGAGCAGCGTCTTGCCGGTGCCGGCCGGGCCGATGGCGAGCGTGCTGGAGCCGGCGGGCAGGCCGCCGCCGACGAGCGTGTCGAGTGAGGGAAGGCCGCTCTTGATCAACTCGCCAGTGAAGCCCTTGCGCTGGTCGGCCGCCACGAGACGCGGGAAGACCTGGATGCCGCCGGCGCCGATGATGAAGTCGTGATAGCCGCCGCGGAAGGTCTGGCCGCGGCACTTGGCGACGCGCAGCCGGCGCCGCTCGGCGCCGTAGACCGGTGCGAGTTGCTCGAGCTGCGTCACGCTGTGCGCGATCGAGTGCACCGCGCGGTCATTGGTCTCGCCGGTGAGATCGTCGAGCATCACGACCGTCGACTTGTGCTTGGCGAAATAATATTTGAGAGCGAGAATCTGCCGCCGGTAGCGCAGCGAGCTCTGCGCCAGCAGCCTGATCTCGGACAGGCTGTCGATGATGACGCGCTGCGGCTTCACCCGCTCGATCGACTCGAACACGCGGGTGATCGCCTCGCCGAGCTCGAGGTCAGACGAGTAGAGCAGGCTTTGATGCTGGTCGGGGTTGAGCACGCTGTCGGGCGGCACCAGCTCGAAGATTTCGATCGAGGGATCGATCTCCCAGCCGTGCGAGCGCGCGCCGTCGCGGAGCTCCTGCTCCGTCTCGGCCAGCGAGATGTAGATCCCCGTCTCTCCGGCCTTGGCGCCGGCAAGCAGGAATTGGAGGGCGATGGTCGTCTTGCCGGTGCCCGGGCTGCCCTCCAGGAGGTGCATGCGTGTGCGGGCCCAGCCACCGCCGAGCACTTCATCGAGGCCGGCGACGCCAGTTGAGGCCCGCGGCAAGAATTCTGTCGTGGCGTCCATGTGACGTCCCGTTGAAAATCCGTGTCCAGGTATGGGAGGCCGTCCGGCGAGGATTGCCGAGGGCCGTGATCAGTTCAGGACCGAAAACGCCGAAGAAACCCGGAGAGTTCCATCGGGCGGAGGCGGCAAATACCACATAAAGTCAAGGTGATCGGTCCGTGAGCCGACATAAGTCGGGGACCCGTCGCGCTTCTAGCGGACGCCCGCGCGCCTGCTGTCTTCCGCCGCGAACAGCGCGATCAGCGCCCGCTTGATCGCCGCCTGGCGGGTCGGAGAGGTGATCTGCGCCCCGAGCAGATCGGTCACGTAGAAGACGTCCACCGCGCGCTCGCCGAACGTCGCGACGTGGGCCGAGGCGATGTTCAGGTTCAGCTTCGAGATCGTCGCGGTCATCTCATAGAGCAAGCCTGGGCGGTCGAGGCCGGTGACTTCGACCATCGTGTAGCGGTGCGACCACTGATTGTTGATGGTGACGGTCGGCTCCAGCGCGAAGGCGCGGATGCGGCCCTTCGGCACAGCGCGCTTGCCGACCATTTCCGGCAGGCGGAGCTGGCCGCGCAGCGCCTTCTCGATCGTGTCGGCGATGCGCGCGGCGCGGCGCTCCTCGTCCTCGTCGCGATCGAATTCGCGCGTGACCGAGATGGTGTCCAGCGCCCGGCCGTCGGTCGTGGTGTAGATCTGCGCGTCAACGATGTTGGCGCCGCCCATGGCGCAGGCGCCGGCGATGATCGACAGCAGCCACGGATGATCCGGCGCGAGCAAGGTGAGCTCGGTCACGCCGCGGGCCTCGTCGAAACGCGTCATCGTGGCGAGCGACTTCTCGGTGGGCTCGAGCGAGCGCACAAAGTCAGCGTGCGCGATCTTGTGTTCGAGATCGACCTTCAGCCAGTAAGCCGGATAGTGCTTGGCGATGTAGCCCTCGAGCCAGTCGGCCGGCGCCGCCTTCATTGCCTCGCGGAATTCCTGCTGCGCCATGGTCACGCGCTGGGCGCGGTTGACCTCGGAGAAGCCGCCGGTCAGCACCGGCTCGGTCTCGTAATAGAGCGTGCGAATGAGCTGCGCCTTCCAGCCGTTCCAGACGCCCGGGCCGACGCCCTTGATGTCGGCGGTAGTGAGGATGGTCAGCAGCTTCAGTTGCTCGGCCGACTGCACCACGGTGGCGAAGTTCTCGATCGTCTTGCGGTCGGAGAGGTCGCGCGACTGCGCGACGCTCGACATGACGAGGTGGTTCTCGATGAGCCAGGCGATGAGCTCGGTGTCGGCGGCCGAGAAGCCGAGCCGCGCGCCATAGCGACGGGCGATGCGTGCGCCGGCGATCGAATGGTCCTCGGGGCGGCCCTTGGCGATGTCGTGCAGGAACAGCGCGACGTAGAGCACCGCGCGGCTGCCCGGCTGCAGTTTGTGAATGAGCTCGTTGCACAGCGGCGTGTCGTTGTGGCCGCCGTGCTCGATCTCGGCCAGGATGCCGATGCACCGCAACAGGTGCTCGTCCACCGTATAGTGGTGGTACATGTTGAACTGCATCATGGCGACGATCTTGCCGAAGGCCGGCACGAAGCGGCCGAGCACGCCGGCCTCGTTCATGCGCCGCAACACGGTCTCGGGATCGTTCTGCGATGTCAGGATTTCGAGGAAGAGGCGGTTGGCCTCCTCGTCCTCGCGCAATTTCGCATCGATCAGCTTGAGCGAGCGGCGCAGCATGCGCATCGCATCGGGATGGAATGCGAGATTGTGCTTCTGCGCAAGATGAAAGATGCGGATGAAGTTGACGGGGTCGCTCTCGAACACGTTCGGCCGCGCGCACAGGATGCGGTTGTGCTCGACGATGAAGTCGTCGCTTTCGCTGAGCGAGCGGCGTTTGACCGGCCGCAGGCGCGCCATGACACGGCTGAGCACCGGCACGCTCTTGGCGTGGCTGTCCTCGAGCTCGGCGCAGACGATCGCGGTCAGGTCGCCGACGTCCTTGGCGACCAGGAAGTAGTGCTTCATGAAGCGCTCGACATCCTGCTGACCCGGATGCTCGGTGTAGCCGAGCCGGACGGCGATCTCACGCTGGATGTCGAAGGACAGGCGTTCCTCGGCGCGGCCCATGAGGAAGTGCATGTGGCAGCGCACCGACCAGAGGAAATCCTCGCAATGCCGGAAAATTTGGTATTCGTCCTGGTCGAACACGCCGCGCGCAATCAGTTCAGAGGTCTCGCGGACGCGATAGACGTATTTGGCGATCCAGAACAGCGTGTGCAGGTCGCGCAAGCCGCCTTTGCCGTCCTTGACGTTCGGCTCGACAAGGTAGCGCGACTCGCCGCTGCGGCGGTGCCGCTCCTCGCGCTCGGCGAGCTTTGCCGCGACGAAGTCGGCCGCGGTGCCGCGCACGACTTCCTCGTCGAAGCGCTTGACCATCTCGTCGAACAGCGCCTGGTCGCCGAGCAGGAAGCGCGCCTCGAGGATCGCAGTGCGGATGGTCATGTCCGCCTTCGACTGGCGGATGCATTCGTCGATCGAGCGCGTCGCGTGGCCGACCTTCAGGCCGAGATCCCAGAGGCAATAGAGGATCGCCTCAGCGACTGACTCGCCCCAGGCGGTCTGCTTGTACGGCAGCACGAACAGGAGATCGATGTCGGAACCCGGCGCCTGAAGGCCGCGGCCATAGCCGCCGGTGGCGACGATCGCCATGCGCTCGGCTTCGGACAGGTTCTGCGAAGGGTAGAGATGCTTGCGCGTGAACTCGTAGAGCAGCCGGATGATCTCGTCTTCCATCCGGCAGATGCGCTCGGCGCAGCCGCGGCCGTGCCGGTCCTTGAGCAGCATCTCCTCGGCCTTGGCGCGGCCGTCCTGCAGGGCGACCTTGAGACGTTGCGCGACCGCGGTGCGCAACTCCGCCTCGCTGCCGGAGCGGGCGGCAGCCAGCGCGTCGAGCTCGGCGGCGATTGCGGCCGCGTCGATGAGATCGGCCGGGTTGACGGCCGCTTCGGAGGCCGGAGAGGTCTGGTCGAGCGCGAACGAGGCCATGGCGCATCCGGAATAGCGGAGTGCGGCGAGGGTGTCACCGGGCCGCGGCGAAGATATCCGCCTCCGCCCGGAAGTGCCTAAAATACAGCCATTTCCTGCCCAAGGTGACGGGTGGCGCGGAGTGTGGTTCCCTGCGCCGGAAGACAGTGGAGAGGAAGCGCGATGCGTATGTTTCAGGTCTGTGTGTGCGGCGAGCCCCTGCAATGCAACGAGGTGCCCACGCCCGAGCCGAAGGGGACGGAGGTTCTGCTGAAGGTGCTGGCGGCCGGGGTGTGCCACAGCGACATCCATCTGGCTGACGGCTGGTTCGATCTCGGCGGCGGCAAGCGCATGAGCCTTCAAGACCGCGGCATGAAGCTGCCCGTGACCCTCGGTCACGAAAATGTCGGCGAGGTCGTTGCTGTCGGTCCCGACGCCAAGGGCGTCAAGATTGGCCAGCGCATGCTCGCCGATCCGTGGATCGGATGCGGCAAGTGTCCCGCCTGCCAACGCAACGAGGACAATCTCTGCACCGCGATGCGCAGCCTTGGCGTCTTCTCCAACGGCGGCTACGCCACGCACATGATGGTGCCGCATCCGCGTTATCTGTTCGACATCGGCGACATGTCGCCGGAGCGCGCCGCGCCGCTCGCCTGTTCGGGCGTGACGACCTACGGCGCGCTGAAGAAGGTGGCCACTCTGAAGAGCGAGCCGACCGTGATCATCGGCGCCGGCGGCCTCGGCCTGATGTGCCTGGCGCTGCACCAGAAGATGGGTGGCCATTCGGCGATCGTCGTCGACATCGACCCGGCCAAGCGTGATGCCGCGAAGAAAGCCGGCGCAAAGGCAGTCATCGATGGCAAGGCGGCCGACGCCGTCGATCAGATCAAGGCGCTGACCAATGGCGGCGCCTGGGGCGTCGTCGATCTCGTCGGCTCGTCGCAGTCGGCGCGGATGGGCTATGACAGTCTTGCGAAGGGCGGCAAGTACGTAATTGTTGGTCTCTATGGCGGCGACCTCACCGTGTCGCTGCCGCCGATCCCGATGCGTGCTCTGACCATCCAGGGCTCCTATGTCGGCAGCGTGCCGGAGATGGCCGAGCTGATGGACCTGATCAAGCGCACGGGCCTGCCCGACGTGCCGGTTGCGACGCGGCCGCTGTCGCAGGTCAATGCCGCGATGGCTGACCTGCGCGCCGGCAAGATCGTCGGCCGTGTCGTGCTTCAGCCGGAGCCGGCCTGACCGTGGGCCAACTTTGGGCCGACCGGCAATTGCCGGTCGGCAATGAAGTCTTCCTCGACCACGTCGGCTATTTCACCGCCGACCTCGCCGCCGCCGGCGGGCGGCTCGAACGGCTCGGCTTTGCTGTATCGCCGGTCAACCTGCAACAGAACGCCGACACGGACGGACGTCTGAAGCCGTCCGGCACGTCGAACCGGCTGGCCATCCTGCGCCGCGGCTTTCTCGAGGTGCTGGCGGCGACGCACGAGACGCCCCTCGGCGACCAGCTCAAGGCGGCGCTTGGGCGTTACGCCGGCTTGCATCTGATCGCGCTGTCCCATGCCGACATCCCGGGCGAGCGCGAACGGCTGCTCGCCGCCGGCTTCGCCATGCAGGAGGTCGTCAATCTCCGCCGCCACAGGCAGACGCCCGAAGGCCTGCGCGAGGTGCGCTGGTCGGTGCTACGGCCGCAAGCCGGCGTCATGCCGGAAGGGCGGGTCCAGTTCGCCTATTGCCACACGCCGGAGCTGACCTGGAACGAAGCCGCGCCGCCGCTTGCCAATGGCGCCGACGGGTTGGGCGACATTCTCCTGATCGTGCGCGATCGCCACGAGGCCGCGGCGCGGTTCGGCCGCTTTGCCGGGCGCGGGCCGTGCGACGAGGGGCGCTTCGGCATCGTGCCGCTGGACCGCGGCCGCATCCTGTTTGCGGAGCCGGATTTCACATCCGAAATTTCAAATTTCACGCTGCCGAATGTTCCCTATTTGGCCGGGCAGGCGTTGCGCTGCATCGACCTCGCCCGCGTGCGGGAGGTGCTGGCCCGGGCTGGCATTCGCCCGCTCGTCGATAACGATCATGTCGTTTGCGTCGGTCCGGACGATGCCTTAGGCAGCCTCCTGTTGTTTCACGCGGCGCCGGTGGCGTCGCCCTGGGCCGCGCTGGCTGCATGAATTCGGAGGATGGACCATGGACGGCAACGAACTCCGCGCGATGCAGGCGCCGATCAAGCAGCGCTACAAGGACGATCCTGACGCGGCGGTGATCACGCTCAAGGCGAAGGGTACGCTCGACGACGTGAACATCGCCTGCAAGATCGAGACCGGCCAGGCGCTGAAGGTCGCTGGCCTGCATCCGGCGACGGGCGGCTCCGGGCTCGAACTGTGCTCCGGCGACATGCTGCTCGAGGCGCTGGTCGCCTGCGCGGGCGTGACGCTGAAGGCTGTCGCCACCGCGCTGGAAATTCCGCTCGCGTCCGCGGCGGTATCGGCGGAGGGCGATCTCGATTTCCGCGGCACGCTCGGCGTCGCCAAGGACGCGCCGGTCGGCTTCCGGCAGATACGCCTGCGTTTCGACGTCGCAACCGATGCGCCGCAGGACAAGCTCGACCAGCTCCTGAAGCTCACGGAACGCTACTGCGTCGTGTACCAGACCATCAAAAGCGGCCCGCAGGTGGACGTGCGGATGGCGAGGGTATAGCCCTCATGGTGAGGAGCGCCCGCAGGGCGCGTCACGAACCATGAGAGCGAGCCCGTCCTTCGAGACGCATCGCCATAGCGCGTCGAAGACGCGCGAAAGCGCGCTGATGGCGATGATCCTCAGGACGAGGCCCCACAGGGGTTCACTCCCGGGACGACAGTTGAGAATCGGCGTATAGACACTCACGCAATGTCCCCCGATCTCTCCTTCGCGCTCATCCTGATCGTCAAGATGGCCGTCACCGCCGCCTTCGTGCTGGCAGCGACGATCACGGCCGAGCGCGCCGGTCCGCTGGTCGGCGGGCTCGTCGCCACGCTGCCGATCGCCGCGGGACCTGCCTACGTCTTTCTTGCGCTCGACCACGACGCAAATTTTATCTCGCAGAGCGCGGTGGCGAGCCTCGCCATCAACGCCATCAACGTCATCTTTGCGACGGCCTATACGATCCTCGCGCAGAAGCGCTCTCTGCTCGGCAGCCTCGGCCTCGCCTATGTCGTCTGGCTCGTTCTCGCCCTCATCACCAATTCGCAGCACTGGTCGCTCGGCGCAGCGATTGCGATGAACGCGGTCGTCCTGGCCGCCGGGCTCTGGCTCGTGCGGCCGCTGCGGCACGTGCCGATGATGCGGCTGCAGCGCCGCTGGTATGATTACGCGTTGCGCGCCGGCCTCGTCTCGGTGCTCGTCGGCGTGCTGGTGACGTTCAGCTTCCGTATCGGGCCTTATGCCAGCGGCCTGCTCGCGGTGTTTCCGGTGGTTCTGACAAGCATCGTCCTCATCCTGCACAACCGCGCCGGCGGCAAGCCGACCGCGGCGGTGCTCGCCAACACCGTGCTCGGCTTCATCGGCTTCGCGCTTGCCTGCGTCTGCCTGCACCTCACGGCGCCGCTGGTCGGCAAGTGGCCCGCGCTTACCGCCGCCCTCGCTGTCTCTGTCGGTTACAGCGTGACCATGTGGCAGGCGCGGCGCCTCGGCTTGAAGGTGTAGCGCCATGCTCGCCTTCACATTGGGCCTTCTGTTTAAAATCGTGATGACCGCCGGCATCGTCGTTGCCGCGTCGATCGTGGTCGAACGCTCCGGCCCATTCATCGGCGCGCTGATCGCAGCCCTGCCGACCGCCGGCGGCGCGGCGATGATCATCCTTGCGCTCGAGCATCCACCGACCTTCATCGCCAATGGCGCCGTCGGCAGCATCGTGTCGAACGCCGTCTGCGCGGTGTTCACGCTGACCTATGCGGCGCTGGCGCAGCGGAGAAGCCTGGCGGTCAGCCTTGGCGGCGCGCTGGCGGTGTGGCTCGGACTCGTCTTCGCGTCGCAGTACGTGCCCTGGACCGCGCTGACGGCATTGTTGACCAATATTGTGGTGTTCCCACTGGTGGTGCTCGCCGGCCGCCGCTTCCGCGCCGTCGGCGCGGCCAAGGGCCGCGTGCATCTGACCGCGCGCGATCTCGCCTGGCGCGCGGGCGTCGTGACCTTCGTCGTCGTGGTCGTGACTGCAGCGAGCTATTCGATCGGCTCGTTCGCCTCGGGCGTGTTCGCCTTCTTTCCTGTGGCGATGAGCTCGTTCTTCGTCATCCTGCACACGCGGCTCGGCGGCCCCGCAGCGGCAAGCACGGCCGCGCATGTGCCGGCGGCCCTGTTCGGCCTCGGACTTGGGCTGATCGCCGTCCACGATCTGGCGGTGCCGATCGGCGTGTGGTGGTCTTACCTCGTGGGTCTGGCGATCTGCGTCGGCTGGAACGCGCTGCTCTGGGCTTTACGTCAGCGCAAGCTCGGCATTTAGGCGACGATGCCCTCTTCGAGCGCCTTGATCTGAAGCGCGAGATAGCGCGAGAAAATGCGGCACTGCGCGAGCGAGCCGGCGGTGAACCACAGGCCGGCTTGCGCCGTGCGCCGCCACATGTTGCGCAACTCGCCGCCCGCGTCGAAGCCCCAGACCGGGCCGATCGAGTCGGCGATCTTGTCGCCGAGGAAGTGGCGCACCGCATCCTGCTGGCTCAGATAACCGGTGGCGAGCACGAGAAGATCGGCCGACACGATGCCGCCGTCCTTCAACTGCGCGCCTTTCGCAACGAAGCGGTCGACGTCGGCGAATTGCAGAAGCTTGACCGCGCCGGAGATGATCAGCTCCGAGCAGCCGACATTGAAGTAATAGCCGCCGCCGCGGCGCAGATACATCATCTGGAAGCCGGTCTCGTCCTCGCCGTAGTGCAGGCGGAAGCCGGCATTGTCGAGAGCGTCGAGGAGCGGCTTGTCGATCTCGCGGCTCTTCGCCGTCGAGAGCTGATAGGAGCGTTGCAGCACCGGGTAGGGGAACGAGGTCGCGAGCAGGTCGCAATCCTCGAACGGGATGCCCTCCTTGTAGATCGCGTAGACGCTCTGCGCCTCGGGCAGGCTGACCACATAGGTCTTGCTGCGCTGGATGATCGTGACATCGGCGCCGCAGGTGTGCAGCTCCTGCGCGACATCGTGGCCGCTGGTGCCGGTGCCGAGCACCAGCGCCTTCTTGCCTTTCCAGTGCTCCGGATGATCGAACGAGCCGGAATGCGAGACCATGCCGGCGAAGTCCTTCAGGCCCGGCAGGTCCGGCGTGAACGGAATGCTGCTGACGCCGGTGGCGAACACGAGGTGCCGCGGCCGCACGACGCGCTCGCCACCGTCGCGCCGCAGCGTCAGGGTCCATCGCTTCTGCGTCTCGTCGTAGCTGCCGCGCACGAGCTCGGTGCCGGTCCAGACATTGAGCTCCAGCGCGTCGGCATAGGCCTCGAACCAGTTCGCCAGCATGTCCTTCGGAATGTAAACCGGCCAGGTCGGCGGAAACGGCATGTAGGGGAGGTGATTGACGTAACGCTCGTTGTGGAGCGTCAGCGAATGGTAGCGCTTGCGCCAGTTGTCGCCGACGCGGCCATGGCGGTCGACGATGAGCGTGTCTATGCCGAGCTGCGTCAGCCGCGCCGCGATCGACAGGCCGCCTTGGCCTGCGCCGACAACGACGACCGTCGGCTCATGATCGTCATATTGCGCGGCGGCGCGGCGGCGATCGAGCCAGTTCGGTCCGCCGTAATCGCGCAGGCCGCCTTCGTCCTGCGCCGAGAGACGCTTGAACGCCTCTTCGTGGCCCTTCAGCTCCTCCATCGTAGTGATGAGCGTCCAGGCGCGCAGCGCGTTCCCGTCTGCTACGAGCCGCAGCACGCCATTGCAGCGGCCAAGGGCCGTTTCGAACGCGAACAGCGTCTCGATGCACAATGTACCGGCGCGGGTGACCCAGCGCGGTGGCGTGCGCGCGGGCGGGATGGTGAAGTTGACGGGCCGCGTGCGCGCCATCGTCCCGACGAGCCGCGCAGCGATGGCGGCGCGGCCGGACATGGTCTCGATGGTCCAGGTGAAGGCGAGGATGTCGCGCCAGAGGCCGGTTTCGATGAACAGGGCGCTCGCGGCCCCGGCATCGTTGGCAGTGAGCGCTGCGGCGAAACGATCGAGCCAGGCGGCGGCCTCGGCGGGAGCATTCGCGTGCGTGCGCTCGGCGACGTTCATCGTCACTTTTCGGCCTTGCCAAGCAATTCCTTCAGCCGGTACAGCGCATCCATGGCTTCGCGCGGCGACATGTCGTCAGGGTGCAGTGCCGCGATGGCCGCCGCGAGCCTGTCGTCGAGGGCCGGCTGGTCCTCTTGTGGCGGCTTGTAGTTGACCGCGAACAGCGGCAGATCCTCGAAACCCTTCGGCGCGGCGCGGTCCTCCTGCTCGAGCTTCGCGAGCACAAGCCTGGCACGCTCGATCACCGCAGCAGGGAGGCCGGCGAGTTTCGCCACCTGGATGCCGTAGGAGCGGTCGGCGGCGCCGGCCGTGACCTCGTGCAGGAACACGACCTCGCCCTTCCACTCCTTCACCTTCACCGTCGCGTTGTGCAGGCGGGGAAGCCGCGCGGAGAGCGCCGTCAGCTCGTGGTAATGCGTGGCGAAGAGCGCGCGGCAGATGTTGACGTCGTGCAGGTGCTCGATCGTCGCCCAGGCGATCGACAGGCCGTCGAAGGTTGCGGTGCCGCGGCCGATCTCGTCGAGGATGACGAGCGCACGCTGGCCGGCCTGATTGAGGATGGCGGCGGTCTCGACCATCTCGACCATGAAGGTCGAACGGCCGCGCGCGAGATCGTCGGCGGCGCCGACGCGCGAGAACAGACGATCGATGACGCCGATCTGCGCCTGCCGCGCCGGCACGAACGAGCCCATCTGCGCCAGGATGGCGATCAGCGCATTCTGCCGCAGGAACGTCGACTTGCCGGCCATGTTCGGGCCGGTGATGAGCCAGATGCGGCCCGACCCCGTCTCTTCCGGCGGCGAGAGGTCGCAATCATTCGCGACGAACGGCGTGCCGTCGCGCGACAGCGCCTGCTCGACCACAGGATGCCGGCCGCCGTCGATGACGAAGGCGAGACCGTCGCCGATCTCGGGCCGCGTATAATCGCGTTCGGCGGCGAGCGCGGCCAGCGCGCTTGCGACGTCGAGGGAGGCGAGCGCGTCGGCACATTGCTTGATGGATGCGCCGTTGGCGATGACGGCCTGCGACAGTCGCTCGAAGATATCGAGCTCGCGGCCGAGCGCGCGATCGGCGGCGCTGGCGATCTTCGCTTCCAGCTCGCCGAGCTCGGTGGTTGTGAAGCGCACCTGTCCCGCGAGCGTCTGGCGGTGGATAAACGTGGCGTTGAGCGGCGCGGCCAGCATCTTCTCGCCGTGCTGCGCCGTCACCTCGACGAAATAGCCGAGCACGTTGTTGTGCCGGATCTTCAGCGCCTTGACGCCGGTCTCGTCGGAATAGCGCGCCTGAAGCGCTGCAATGACGCGGCGGGATTCGTCGCGTAGCGCCCGCGTCTCGTCGAGCGCAGTGTCGTAACCCTCGCGCACGAAGCCGCCGTCGCGTTTCATCAGCGGCAGCTCGTCGCCCAGCGCGGCGGCCAGTTCGGCGGCCAGCTTCGCATCCGGCGCGCGACAGGCGGCGAGGGCCTCGGCGATCTCGACCGGCGTATCCTTCAGCGCCGTGAGCGATTGCGCGAGCTGCGCCGCGGCGGCGACGCCGTCGCGGATCGCGGCGAGGTCGCGCGGGCCGCCACGTCCGACGGCAAGTCGCGTCAGCGCACGTGCGAGGTCGGGCGCGGCCTGCAATCGTGAGCGGGTATCGGCGCGCGCGGCAACATCGGCGACGAAGGCGCCGACGGCGTCGAGCCGGCGGTCAATCGCCGGCGGGCTCGTCAGCGGCGCGGCAAGGCGCTGCGCCAGCAGGCGCGAGCCGGCCGAGGTAACGGTGCGGTCGATGACGTCGAGCAGCGAACCCTTGCGCTCGCCGGCGAGCGTACGCGTCAGTTCGAGATTGCCGCGCGTCGCCTGGTCGATGGCCATGGTGGCGCCCGCGCTCTCGCGCATCGGCGGCGACAGCGGCGGGCGCGAACCGAGTTGCGTGCGCTCGACATAGGTGACGATGGCGGCGGCCGCGGCGATCTCGAGCCGCGTCAGCGCGCCGAAGGCGTCGCTGGTCGCGACGGCGAAGTACGAGGTCAGGCGCCGCTCGGCGGTGGCGGAATCGAACACGTCGCGGGTCAGCGGCGTCACTGCCGATAACGTACGCCACAGCGGCACGAGCTCGGCTTCGGAGTAGAGTGCGTCCGACACGAGGACTTCACCCGGCTCCAGTCGCGCGATCTCGGCGGCGAGATTTGCGCGCTCGCACTCGCAGATACGGAATTCACCGGTCGAGATGTCGATCCAGGCCAGCGCGAAACGCGTCTCCTCGCCGACCGACGACAGCCGCGCGCGCGCGACAGCGAGCAGGTAGTTGTTGCGCTTCGCTTCGAGCAGCGAGTCTTCGGTGAGCGTGCCGGGCGTGATCAGGCGCACGACGTCGCGCTTCACGACGCTCTTCGAGCCGCGCTTCTTCGCCTCGGCCGGGTCTTCGAGCTGCTCGCAGACGGCGACCCGGTGGCCGAGCGCGATCAGTCGGTGCAGGTATTCGTCCGATCGCGCGATAGGAACCCCGCACATCGGGATGTCCTGGCCGTGATGCTTGCCGCGCTTGGTCAGCACGATGCCGAGCGCGCGGGAAGCGACCTCGGCGTCCTCGAAGAACAGCTCGTAGAAATCGCCCATCCGGTAGAACAGCAGGCAGTCCGGATTGGCCGCCTTGATCTCGACGTACTGCGCCATCACCGGCGTGACGTGACCGACGGTTTCCGCCGGCGCCTGTGCGGCGGGCGAGTCGTCCGGTTCCTCGAGACCGATGGGGTGGGTCAGCGCCATGGGCGGGACGCTAGCAGATGAGGCGCAGCGCTGCCACGAAGGCCGTTTCCCTCTCCCCGTTCTTAAACGGGGGAGAGGGCGGCACCGATCGAGACCCGGCCGGATGCCTTATTTCACCAGCTTCACGCCGGTCATGCGCTCGAGATTACCGTGCCAGACCTTGTCCTTGTCGGCCTTCGGCATGTCGATGCCTTCGAGGATGCGCAAGGTCTCGCGCGTGTACATCGTGCCCTTCTCCGGATCGAACGGGCAATCGGACGCGAACACGATCTTGTCCAGGTCGAAGAAGCCGAAGCCCGCGTGCATCGCCGGCTCGGCGGTAAAGGTCGCGGTGTCGGCGTAGAAGGAGTGCTTGAAGTAGTCGAGCGG
>JBQCFB010000629.1:0-2087 GCA_051959715.1 Pseudolabrys sp. | reverse complement strand
GCGGGCACGCCGGCCTTGCGGAAGTACTTCTGGGCGAGCACGTCGGAGGCGACCTGCGACCAGAATTCCGGCACCTCGACATTGTCGAGCTTGAACACCACGGAGCCGTCCGGATTCCGGATCTCGCTGGTCGTGAACCGGAAGTTCAGACCGGCGTAAGCATCCTGGCCCGCTTTGGTGTAGCGCCGTTCAATCCGCATGTGTCTAGCCCCTTCAAGTGGCCGGGCGGGCTCGTGTCCCCACCCGATTATATATGTCCCGCGGTCGGCTATCCGACCGCCTCTCCCTCAAAACTCCGGTCCGGAGCCGGCCTCCCGGCGACCGGATCCTCGCGCCAGTCCAACCCCCGAAGGGCTGTCGCGCGAGACAGAACGTCCCTGACCCAAAACGCCATTTTCGGCGTGGGCGGGCATCTGCCTGATCCGTGCTGGAGGTCCGGAAGGAACCGTTACTCAACCCAACCGAACGAACCGAAGCTAAGAGGACTCGACCTACGCGTCAACCAAATCTAGTCACGAAATCTGAATCAACCACTAACTCTTGTGTCTGTCAGGTGACAGGACGCGTGTCGGCCTCGGGAAACGGCGTCGAGTATCGAGCCGGAAAGGGGGACCGCAAAGCGCTTTTCGCTCGCCCGCCCACTAGGCTTTTTTACCGGCGCGCATGACAGCAAAATGACGGAAAATCGGGCTTTCCGGCGCCGGGCGGACCGCTACCGCCGCAACCGCCGGCCGGGGAAAAGCCGGGGACGACGTGGGCACAGTCCGTGCCGTGGTCGCTGATTCTCGCCGGACTCTCAGCCCCTTAGAACGACCCTGCCGGTGTTGCGCGACGGGGACGCTCTTGCCCAGCCCTGTGAATCCGCGGTTTCCGGAAGAGCGGTGCCTGGGTGGCACCCTTTGGCCCCAGATGTTGGGGCGGGTGGCCGCCGGCGAGCGTCGGATCACCCGTCCGCGTCGCCGCCGGATGTCGCCGGCGCCAGCGTGATGCTGCGTCCGGGCTCCAGCCGGTCGACCGCGAGCTCGGTGCGCTGGCGCGGCAGCGCCTCCGGGTGCTCACGCTGGAGAAAATCGACGAGCTTCTCGCGCACCTCGCAGCGCAGGTCGAACACCTTCCCGGACGTGCCGGCGCTGGCGAGGATGCGCAGCTCCATCGTGTCGTGCTTGAAGTCGGTGACGGCGGCGTTGAAGACGCGGCCGTCCCAGCGGTTCGACGCGCGCACGAACTCCTCCGCCTTCTTGCGGATCGCGTCGACCGGCGCCCGGTAATCGACATAGAGCAGCACCGTGCCGATCAGCGTCGAGGATTCGCGCGTCCAGTTCTGGAACGGCTTCTCGATGAAATAAGTGAGGGGCACGATCATCCGCCGCAGGTCCCACAGCCGGACGACGACATAGGTCGACGTGATCTCTTCGATATTGCCGTATTCGTTCTCGACGATGACGGCGTCCTCGAGCCGGATCGGCTGCGTCATGGCGAGCTGCACGCCGGCCATCAGGTTCGACAGGACCGGGCGCGCGGCAAGGCCGGCGACGATGCCGGCGACGCCGGCGGAGGCGAACAGGCTGACCCCGTATTGGCGCACGGTCTGGAACGTCATCAGCGCCGCGCCGAGGGTGAACAGCACGATGAGGACGTCGACGCTGCGCAGGAGAACGCGGATCTGGGTGTTGTGCTTGCGCGCAAGCAGATTGTCTTCGACGTCGAGCCGGTAGCGCCGCAGGTAGATGTCGGCCGAGATGTGCAGCGCCGTGATCGCCGCCCAGCCGACCAGCGCGACGATCGCCATCAGCAGCATTTTTGCGATCAGGTATTTGAAGTCGCGGTCGAGCGGCGCGACCGGCAGCGCAATGAACACGGCGAGGATGAGGAAGGCGAGGCGGGACAGGCCGCGCATGCGGGTGATGACCGCGTGCACGCCCGGATAGCGCCTGGCGATGAGCCGCCGCACCAGGCGCCGCAGCAGTCCGTGCACCGCCAGCGCGATGGCGACGGCGATGACGATAATCAGGATCGCGGCGACGGGGTCGGGCAGCCAGCCGAGCCAGCCGCGCAACGAGTCGAGGGCGTTTCTCAAGGATTCCATA
>JBQCFB010000628.1:0-7964 GCA_051959715.1 Pseudolabrys sp. | reverse complement strand
CTCGAATGGTCGACGACGCGCGGCTCGCGCTCCGGCCGCGTCGCCTGGCAGTTCATCCAGGACCTCGCCGGCCGCCTCGGCGTCGCGCTCGACTAGCCCGATAAACGCAAATGCCCGGCACGAGGCCGGGCATCACGCCGTCTACTTTGCGGATCGCCTAGTTGCTGGCGAGATACTTGCGCGGATCCACCGGCGTCGAGCCCTTGCGGATCTCGAAGTGCAATTGCGGCGAGGTCACGTTGCCGGTCTGGCCGGCGCGCGCGATCACCTGCCCGCGCTTGACGCTGTCGCCGCGCTTGACCAGAAGCTCGCTCGCATTGGCGTAGGCCGAGACGTAATTGTCGGCGTGGCGGATCAAGACGAGATTGCCGTAGCCCTTGAGCTCGTTGCCCGAGTAGGCGACGACGCCGTCTTCGGCGGCCTTGATCGGCGTCCCGGCCGGCACTGCGAGATTGATGCCGTCATTGGTCGTGCCGTTCGGACGCTGGCCGAACGCCTCGATGACGTGGCCGGTCACCGGCCAGCGGAATTGCGGCATCTTGTTCTCGGCGACCGCTTCCGCCTTCTTCACCGGGCTCTGCGGCGCGGCCGCGGGCTCCGGCGTCGCGACGCGCGCGTTCTCGGTCGGGACCGAGCCGACATTGTCGATCGGCGGCGCGGCCTGCGCCATGCGCGGACGCTCGACGCGCTGCTGCTGGACCGGCTGTTGCACCGGCGCCGGCTGGTGCGCGGCGACGCGCTCGTTGCCGCCGCGGCCCGGCACCTTGATGCGGTCGCCGACGCTCACCTTCGTATAGGGCTGGATGCCGTTGAGCCGCGCGATCTCCGACAGCGACATGCCGTAGCGGCGGCCAATGCCGATCAGGCTCTCGCCCGGCTGCACGACGTGCACGTCGCTCGCCGCAGCGGCCTGCTGATGCGCGACCGGCTGGCGCACCGGCTCGGCGCGCGCGGCTTCGACGCGCGGCGCTTCGACATGCGGCGCGGACGATTGCGCCTCGCCGACGACGTAACGCGGACTGACGAGGCGCTCGCCGGGGCGGATCGCGCCGTGGACGCCGTTGGCCTCGAGGATCGCATGCGCCGGAACGCCGTACTTGCGCGCAATGCTCTCGAGCGTGTCGCCGCGGCCGACGACGATCGGCGTGCCGCCGTTCCAGGTCCAGTGACCGGCGGGCTTGGCCGGCGCTGCCGCCTGCTGCGACACGGAGCCGGTATATTCCGGCGCCTGTCCGTTCGGCCGGTAGGAGCCGAGCCCCTGCGCGCCGCTCGCGACGCCCGCGGGCACGCTGTAGGGCCGCGTCGGGGTCGGCGCCGGCAGAGCCTGCGTCTCGACGCGGTGGACCGGGCGCGACGAGATCGAGCCGGTCACGTCCTGCGATGGCGCGCGACTGTTGGAGGCGTAGGGGTTGGAGTCGAAGCGGGCCGAGTCCGCGCAACCGGCTGCGGTCACACCGACCACGGCGAGGATTGCAACACGGGGCCAGGCGCTGGCCAGAATACGCGACCGGGACGGCACGGTGAGACGCGGCATAGGCTTACTCACTCACACGCAATGAACGTAGAGTTTGAATAAACACGCCGTCGGTAAAAAAGCCTTTAAGCCTACCGGATCGTTAGCCGGTTTCGGTTGTATCAGGGCGCTACAACTCGAGCGCCCGCCCCGGCAGAAGCGGCACGAAACGCACCGGAATGAGGTCTTCGCGCACAAGGCCCGTTGACGTTTTGGTAAGCTTGACGATGTGTTGCGTGCCGTCATGCGGCCCGAGCGGCAGCAGCATCGCCCCGCCCTCGGCGAGCTGCTCCGTCAGCGTCTCCGGGATGCGCTCGGCCGCGGCGGTAATCAGGATGCGGTCGAACGGCGCCTTGTCCGGTACGCCGGCAAGCCCGTCGCCGATGACGACCGTGACATTGGCGTAGCCGCGCCGTCTGAGCCTTCCCTCGGCGATCTCGGCCAGCGTCCGGAAACGCTCGACGCTGATCACCTCTTTGGCGAGATGCGCCAGCACCGCCGCCTGATAGCCCGAACCGGTACCGATCTCGAGCACGCGATGCTCAGGCCCGACATCGAGCCGCTCGGTCATGTAGGCGACGACGAAAGGCTGGCTGATGGTCTGTCCGCAGGCAATCGGCAGCGCGCGGTCGGCATAGGCAAAACCGGCGAATTCCGACTCGACGAAGTCGCCGCGCGGCACTTCCTCCATCGCCCGCAGCACGTCCGGGTCCATGATGCCGCGGCGGCGCAGCGACAGAAGGAATTCCATGCGGCCCTCCGCCGCGCCGAAATCGGTCACCCCCGCCGCCCTCACATCGAGCCCCCTGCGCCGCATTTTTAGCACGCTTTTGCGTCAGACCGATCTCGTCTCGTGCTGGCTTTGATGTAAACTGTGGAACCCGGTGACGGGGACCTGACTTGTGCATGGAACCGGGAGATAGGGTACGATGTCATCCTCGCCGACGCCGCCACGGCTGCTCGTGGTCGAGGACGAATACCTGATCCGCATGCTGCTCGAGGACATGCTCGACGACCTGGGCTACCGGGTCGCCGCGGCGGTCGGCACATTGGCCGAGGCGCGCGAGGCGGCGGCGAGCGGCGACTTCCAGGCCGCGATCCTCGACGTCAATGTCGACGGCGAGCAGATCTTCCCGGTCGCCGACATCCTGGCCAAGCGCGGCCTGCCCTTCGTCTTCGTCACCGGTTATGGCGAAGGCTCGCTGCCCGACACCTATCGCAGCCGCCCGGCCCTGCAGAAGCCGTTCCAGGCCGACCGCCTCAAGGCAATGCTCGACGGCCTTCTGCCGGCGGCCTGAGCCTCAGCCGAACACGTCCGCCAGCTTGGTCAGGAACGGCTCGTCGGTGAGATCGAGCCGGAGCGGCGTCACCGCAATCCGGTTCTCCGCGAGCGCGGCGAGATCGCTGCCGGGGGCTGCGCCGGCGATGCCGCCGCGACCGAAGGCGATCCAGAAATACGGATTGCCGCGGCCGTCGTGGCGCGCATCGATGCGCAGCAGTTCCTGGTCGCGCTTGCCCTGCACCGCGACGGCGATGCCGGCGACCTCGCCCGGCGGGCAATCCGGGAAATTGATATTCACCAGCACGTCCTTCGGAATGCCGGTCTTGAGCAGGCGGCGGATGACGTCCGGCGCATGCGCGATCGCGCACTCCCACGGCGGCATGCGCTTGGTCGAGAACGAATAGGCCTGGGACAACGCGAGCGAGGGAATGCCGAGCACGGTGCCTTCCATCGCGGCGGCGACGGTGCCCGAATAGATCACGTCCTCGGCGGCGTTGCGGCCGCGATTGACGCCGGACAGGATCAGGTCCGGCGCCTTCGGCATGATGTGGCGCACGCCCATGATGACGCAGTCGGTCGGCGTGCCCTTCACCGCGAACTGGCGCTCGCCCGCCTCGCGCAGGCGCAAGGGATCGTTGAGCGACAGCGAGTGCGAGACGCCGGACTGATCGGTCTCCGGCGCCACCACCCACACTTCGGCGCCGAGCGCCGCGGCGATCTCCTTGCAGGCGTCCAGTCCGGCTGCGTGGATGCCGTCGTCGTTCGTCACCAATATGCGCATCACTTCGCTTTCTCGATCTTCGTCAATCCGCCCATGTAGGGCTTGAGGGCGTCGGGCACGAGGATCGAGCCGTCTTCCTGCTGATAATTCTCCATCACCGCGATCAGCGCGCGGCCGACCGCGACGCCGGAGCCGTTGAGCGTGTGCACGAAGGCCGGCTTGCCGTCCTTGCCGCGGAAGCGCGCATTCATGCGCCGCGCCTGGAAGTCGCCGCACACCGAGCACGAGGAAATCTCGCGGTACATGTTCTGCCCCGGCAGCCAGACCTCGATGTCGTAGGTCTTCTGCGAGCCGAAGCCCATGTCGCCGGTGCAGAGCGTGACGACGCGGTAATGCAGGTCGAGCTTCTTCAGCACCGCCTCGGCGCATGAGAGCATGCGCTCGTGCTCGTCCTTCGACTTGTCCGGCGTGGTGATCGAGACCAGTTCGACCTTGATGAACTGGTGCTGGCGGATCATGCCGCGCGTGTCCTTGCCGGCGGCGCCCGCTTCGGCGCGGAAGCACGGCGTGCAGGCGGTCAGCCGCAGCGGCAGTTCGTCTTCAGACACGATCGACTCGCGCACGAGATTGGTCAGCGGCACTTCAGCGGTGGGAATGAGACCGAGCCGCCCCGCCTTCATCGCCTCGGCCGACGCGTTCGCCTTGAACGCCTCACCGCCGATCGCCCAGAACTGATCGTCCTCGAACTTCGGCAACTGCGCGGTGCCGTACATGACGTCGTCGCGCACCATCAGCGGCGGTGAGACCTCCGTGTAGCCGTGCTCCTGCGTGTGCGTGTCGAGGAACAACTGGCCGAGCGCGCGCTCGAGCCGCGCCAGCCCCTTCTGCAACACGACGAAGCGCGCGCCGGACAGTTTCGCCGCCAGCTCGAAGTCCATCTGGCCGAGCGCTTCGCCCAGTTCGAAGTGCTGCTTCGCCTTGAAGGCGAGCGTGCGCTTCTCGCCGGCGCGGCGATACTCGACATTGTCGTGCTCGTCCTTGCCGGTCGGCACTTCGTCGAGCGGCGTGTTCGGCATGGTCGCCAGAAGCCCGCTCAACTCCTCATCGAAATTCTTCGCCGCCGCTTCCATCTCTGGCAGCTTCGTCTTGAGCTCGCCGACCTCGGCCATCAGCGCCGACGCGCGGGCCTCGTCCTTCGCCTTCTTCGCCTCGCCGATCTCCTTCGAAGCCGCGTTGCGGCGCGCCTGGCCCTGCTCGGACGCGGTGATGGCGGCGCGGCGGTCCTCGTCGAGCTTGAGGATGCGCGCGATCAGCGCCTTGAGCTCCGGCTGCGGCATGCCGCGGCGGGCAAGCCCGCCCTCGAAGGCGGGCAGGTTCTCGCGGATCCATTTGATGTCGTACATGGCAGGCGCCTTGTAGCTGTCATGGCCGGGCTTGTCCCGGCCATCTCGGTAAGGGAGGCACGGCGTGTGCCTACCGAAGCGGGATGCCCGGGACAAGCCCGGGCATGACAAGCTCTTTATTTGTCTTCTGGATTCCGGGCACGCGGCCTCGCGACCGCCCCGGAACGGCAGGAAAAAGCTATTCCGCCGGCTTCGCTTCGTCGGCAGCAGCAGCGGCAGTTGCGGCGGCCGCCGCCTCCGCCGCGGCCTTTTCCGCCTTCTCGCGTGCGGCCCGCTTCTCGACGATGCGCACAGACCAGATCGAGCCCTCGAACAGGATCAGCAGCGGTACGGCGAGCGACATCTGGCTGATCACGTCCGGCGGCGTCAGCACGGCGGCGAGGATGAAGGCGCCGACCACGAAATAGCGCCGCTTGGCCTTGAGCTGGTCGGAGGTGATGAGGCCGATGCGGCCGAGCAGCGTCAGCACGACCGGCAGCTGGAAGGCCGCGCCGAAGGCCAGCACCAAAGTCATCATCAGCGACAGATATTCGCCGACCTTCGGCAACAGCGCGATCGAGGCTTCCGTCGTCGTGCCCGGCTGCTGCATGTGCAGCGAGAAGCGGATCAGCATGGGCAGGACGAGGAAGTAGACCACCAGCGCGCCGAGCGCGAAGAAGATCGGCGTCGCGATCAGGTACGGCACGAAAGCCTTGCGCTCGTTCCGGTAGAGGCCGGGCGCGACGAACATGTAGATCTGCGCCGCGACGATCGGGAAGGACAGGAACGCCGCACCGAACATGGCGAGCTTGAGCTGCGTGATGAAGTATTCGAGCAGCGCCGTGTAGATGAATTTGGAATTCTCCGGCCCCGCCACCCAGACGAAGGGCCAGACCAGGACGTTGTAGATGTCCTTGGCGAAGACGAAGCACAGCGCGAACATCACGCCGAAGGCGAGCAGCGCCTTGATCAGGCGCGAGCGAAGCTCGATCAGGTGCTCGATCAGCGGGGCCTTTGTGGCCTCGATGTCCTCGTGGCTCATGCCGCGTCCCCGGCCCGCTTCGGCGCCTCGGCGGGCGCCGGTTCGGCCGAAGCCGGCTCGGCCGGCGCGAAGTCCGCATTGGTGACCGGCGGCAGCGGCTCGGGCAGCGGCACGTCGATCGGCGGTGCAGCGAGATCGGGCGGCGGCGATGCCGCGGTCATGTCGGCGCCGGACGCGTTCGCGGCAGCCATGTCGGCGGCGGCGGCGGCAGCGACGGTCTCAGCCGTCGAACCGGCATCGGGCGTCTCCGCCGGTTTGTTCTCGGACAACGGATCGAAATTGGTGAAACTGCTTTTGAGATCGTCGGCGTGCTTTTTGAGGTCGGACATTTCCGCCTCGCGCATCGCCTCCTGGAACTGGCCCTGGAATTCCGCCGACATGCGGCGGATCTTGCCCATGTAGCGCCCGACCGTGCGCAGCACGGTCGGCAACTCCTTCGGCCCGATCGCGACCAGCGCGACGATGCCGATGACGACGAGCTCGCCCCCGCCAATGTCGAACATGGGTGAACCAACTCCTCGGCGCCGGCCGCTTCACATGGCCGCCGGGCGCCGCCTCCCCCGCCGCGCTAACTGATCAGGAGCGCACGCCCTCGGCGCGGCGCTCGGTCTCGGCCTTCGGCGCGGCCGAGGCTTCGATGCTCTTCGGCGCCTCGGTCTTGGCGGCCGCGGTGTCGTCCTCGGCCATGCCCTTCTTGAAGGCCTTGATGCCGCCGGCGACGTCGCCCATCAGGTCGGAGATCTTGCCCCGCCCGAACAGCAGCATCACCACGACGATGACGATCAACCAGTGCCAAATGCTCAGCGAACCCATCGGGCAAATCCTCCGCAGCGACGGGTGATACGCGACGCCATCCCGCCTGTGTTTCAACCGCAAGCTAGGCGCACGAAGCGGCAAAAACAAGGTTTTTGGCCGCGGCAGACGCGCGCGCCGCGGCCCTTTAGTCCCTGAAGTTAACCTTTGCGATGAAGCGCTTAGCCGGCGTCCTTGTCGCCTTCGGGCGGCTCGGTCGCTTCGGCCTTGTCTGCGCCCGAAGCCTCCGGTTCCGCGCTCGGCGCGAGCGCCAGATCGAGGTCGCCGGGCTCCAGCGGGTCCTCGTCGTCGCGCAGCGTCGTGTCGTCGGACGGCACCGGCACGCCGAATCCGGTCGGCAGGCTGCCTTCGATGAGGCCCGCTCCCTTGAGCTCCTCGAGCCCCGGCAGGTCGCCGACCTCCTCGAGGCCGAAATTCGACAGGAACGCCTCGGTCGTGCCGTAGGTGATCGGCCGGCCCGGCGCCTTGCGGCGGCCGCGCGGGCGGATCCACTCGGTGCGCAGCAGCACGTCGAGCGTGCCGGCCGCTGTCTGCACGCCGCGGATCTCCTCGATCTCGGCGCGCGTCACCGGCTGGTGATAGGCGATGATCGCCAGCGTCTCGATCGCCGCGCGCGACAGCTTGCGCGTCTCGGTCGTTTCCTTCGTGAGCAGCCAGGCGAGATCTGGCGCGGTGCGGAACGTCCACTTCTTGCCGATGCGCACGAGGTTGACGCCGCGCGGCGCGTATTCGGCGCGCAGCAGCGCCAGCGACTGCTTGAGATCGACGCCGTCCGGCAATTGCCGCGCCAGCGTCGCCTCGTCGATCGGCTCGGACGCAGCGAACAGCATCGCCTCGAGCAGACGCAGTTCGTCCGGGCGCGAAGCCGGTTCTTCGGTGTGATCGCTCGTCATCGGCGCCGGCTCGTCGTTACTGACGATTTCGAGTTTGGGGGCCACGCTCGCCATCGGCTGGGTCTCCTTGTACGTCTTTTATGCGCTTGGTTGCGCGTCATGCGGGGCGGCAGTCCCATTCGCGCTCACACGCTTGCGCATGAAGAGAGGCGCGAAGGATTCCTTCTGGTGGATTTCGGCGACGCCCTCGCGGACCAGTTCCAACGCGGACGCAAAAGACGACGCAAACACGGTCGTCACCTGTGACGGCTCGACCACGTATTGGATGAGGAACACGTCGACGCGCGACCAGTCGGTCGACGAGCCGATCAAGCGCTC
>JBQCFB010000627.1:0-3885 GCA_051959715.1 Pseudolabrys sp. | reverse complement strand
TGGTCGCGCTTGCGTTTAAGGGCGCGGCGGTTATAAGACCGCGGCCAGTCGGAGTGTAGCGCAGTCTGGTAGCGCACCACGTTCGGGACGTGGGGGTCGCAGGTTCAAATCCTGCCACTCCGACCATTTCCTCCAGACATTTGAAGCCTTTGGCCACCGCCCGGTGCCGCTCTACCGCGCGCGGACGAGCCATGCACGCGGCGCGGGAAACCCCGCTCGCGCCCTTGTCGGCAGCGGGGAGCGCCGCGTAACGTCCGGCCACGGATAAAAGCAAGGCCGGCGACCGTCCGGCCACTCGAGGGGGAACATCCATGCGCCTGAAATCCACCATCCTGAGTCTTGTCCTTGCGGCCCTGTGCCTGTCGCCGCTCGCCGGCGCCAAGGCCGCCGACTACCCGACGCGGCCGGTGCACATCATCGTCGGCTATCCGCCCGGCGGTTCGACCGACATCGTCGCCCGCATCATCGGCAACTGGCTCTCGCAGCGCCTCGGCCAGCAGTTCATTGTCGAGAACAAGCCCGGCGCCGGCAACAACCTCGGCACCGAGCAGGTGGTGAAGGCCGCGCCCGACGGCTACACGCTGCTGCTGGTTAATCCGGCGAATGCGATCAACACGTCGCTCTACAAGAAGCTCAATTTCAATTTCCTGCGCGACATCGATCCCGTGGCGAGCGTCATCCAGGTGCCGAACGTGATGGAGGTGAACCCGAGCGTGCCGGCCAAGACCGTCCCGGAGTTCATCGCCTACGTGAAGGCGAACCCGGACAAGGTCAACGTCGCGTCCTCCGGCAACGGCACCTCGATCCATCTCTCGGGCGAGCTGTTCAAGATGATGACCGGCACGAAGATGACGCACGTGCCCTACAAAGGCTCGGCGCCGATGCTGACCGATCTCCTCGCCGGGCAGGTGCAGGTGACGTTCGACAACCTCCCGTCCTCGATCGGCCACATCAAGGCCGGCAAGCTGCGCGCGCTGGCGGTCACGACCGCGAAGCGTTCGCCGGAAATGCCGGACGTGCCGACGGTCGGCGAGAGCGTGCCCGGCTACGAGGCCTCGGCGTTCTTCGGCTTCGGCGTTCCGCACGGCACGCCGAAGGAGGTCGTCGACAAGCTCAACGCCGAGATCAACGCCGCGCTCAAGGACCCGGGCATGCTCAAGAAGCTCGCCGACCTTGGCGGTATCCCCGCGCCCGGCACGCCCGACGACTTCAAGACCTTCCTCACCAACGAGACCGCGAAGTGGGAGAAGGTCGTCCGCGCCGCCAATCTGTCGATCGAGTGATCGGCACCGTTTGTGACTACGCATCCCGGGCGGCAACGCCCGGGATGATGTCTTGAGGGTCTCTGAAAATGACACGGAAACGTCCCGAGGATCTGCGCAGCCATCGCTGGCTGGGCGTCGAAGACATGCGCTCGTTCGGCCACCGCTCGCGCTTCCGCGGCGTCGGCTACGACGCGGCCGACTGGACCGGCAAGCCGGTCATCGGGATCATCAATACCTGGAGCGACATCAACCCGTGCCACACGCATCTGCGCTCGCGCGCCGAGAACGTGAAGCGCGGCGTGTTGCAGGCGGGCGGCTTCCCGCTCGAACTGCCGGCCATGTCGCTTGCCGAGACCTACATGAAGCCGACGACGATGCTCTATCGCAACCTCTTGGCGATGGAGACGGAGGAATTGCTGCGCAGCCAGCCGATCGACGGCGCCGTATTGCTCGGCGGCTGCGACAAGACGACTCCGGGCCTCGTCATGGGCGCGATCAGCATGGGTCTGCCGACGATCTACGTGCCGGCCGGACCGATGCTGCGCGGCAACTGGCGCGGCGAATATCTCGGCTCAGGTTCGGACGTGTGGAAATACTGGACCGAGAAGCGCGCCGGCAACATCACGGATGACGACTGGCACGAGATCGAGGGCGGCATCGCCCGCTCGTTCGGCACCTGCATGGTGATGGGCACGGCCGCGACGATGATGGCGATCGCCGAGGCGCTCGGCCTGACGCTGCCCGGCTATTCCTCGATTCCCGCGCCCGATTCCAACCATTCGCGCATGGCGACGGTTTCGGGCCGCCGCATCGTCGACATGGTGTGGGAGGACCTGACGCCGTCGAAGATCCTGACGCCCGCCGCCTTCGACAACGCCATCAAGGTGCACATGGCGATGGGCGGCTCGACCAATGCCATCATCCACGTCGTCGCCATGGCGCGGCGCGCCGGCATCCCGGTCGACATGGAGACGTTCGACCGGCTTTCGCGCGAAATTCCCGTGCTCGCCAATGTGCGGCCGTCGGGGAAGTACCTGATGGAGGATTTCTACTACGCGGGCGGCCTGCGCGCGCTGATGAACAATATGCGCGACAAGCTCGACCTCTCCTGCATGACCGTCACGGGCAAGACCGTCGCGGAGAACATCGACGGTGCCAAGGTGCACAAGGCGGACGTCATCCACGCGCTCGACAAGCCCGTCTACGGCGAGGGCGCGACCGCGGTGCTCAAAGGCAACCTCGCGCCGAACGGCTGCGTCATCAAGCCGGCGGCCGCCGATCCGCGCTTCCTCAAGCATCGCGGCAAGGCCATCGCGTTCGAGGACTACAACCACATGATGCGCGAGATCGAGCGCGACGATCTCGACGTCACCGCCGATCACATCCTCGTTCTCAAGAATGCCGGCCCGCAGGGCGGCCCCGGCATGCCGGAATGGGGCATGCTGCCGATTCCGAAGCGACTGTTGGGGCAGGGCGTGCGCGACATGATCCGCATCTCCGATGGCCGCATGAGCGGCACGTCCTACGGCGCCTGCATCCTGCACGTCGCACCGGAGAGCTTCGTCGGCGGGCCGCTCGCGCTGGTCAAGACCGGCGACGAGATCGAGATCGACGTCGACAAAAGGCTCATTCACCTGCACGTGTCGGACGAGGAACTCGCGCGCCGCAAGGCGGCGTGGAGGAAGCCGGCGCCGAAATACGAGCGCGGCTACGGGGCGCTGTTCTCCGACCATATCGGCCAGGCGGACCAGGGCTGCGACTTCGATTTCCTCCAGGGCACGGCAAAGACGCCGGAGCCGGAAATCCACTAGACGACGAAGGGCACCAGCGCCTTCACGCGGCCGCGGTAGCGCGCATAGGCGTCGCCGAACTGCTCGCGCATGAAGCGCTCCTCGACCGTGATCTTATAGACGATGCCGGCGATGAGCAGCGGCAGCGCGGCGACGGCGCGCCAGCGGTCGACGGCGATCGCCGTGCCGGCGAGTGCGACGAGCAGCCCGGTGTAGATCGGATGCCGCACCAGCGCGTAGGGCCCGCTCTCGACGAGCTCGTGACCTTTCTTCAGCGTCACCGTGCCGCTCCAGTTGCCGCCGAGCCAGACCCGCGCGGCGGCGGCGAAGGTCAGTCCCGCCGCTGTCAGCGCGAGACCGACGAGGAACCAGCCGGTCGTGTGGGCGTGGAAGCGGCCTTCCAGGCTCGGTCCCAGCACGTGCGGCCAGCTGAGCAGCACGCCGCCGGCGATGAGCGGCGCATGATGCAGCAGGCGCGAGCCGGCGCTCTCCTGCCGTGCGATCTCCTTGTTGCCGCGCGCGGCCAGCACCCAGTAGGCGAGCCAGGCGAGCCAGAGGCCGGGAATGAGCGACTTGAAGAACTCGTGCATAGGCAGCCCGCTATCCGACAAGTGTGGCCGAAATGGAAAGGGTGCGGCGGGCAGGGGATAATGCTAGGCCGTGCCGGCAATCCGGAACTCAGGCATGGCCGACGACATCCCGTTCAACAAGAAACTCGATCTGGCGCCCGACACGGTCGACGAACCGGTGCCGGGCGTGCGCCGGGTCATGGCCAACAATCCCGGGCCGTTCACCTTCAAGGGCACGCTCAGCTACATCGTCGGCCGCGG
>JBQCFB010000626.1:0-12735 GCA_051959715.1 Pseudolabrys sp. | reverse complement strand
CGGCGCCGCCGGCATCGCCTGTCTCGAACTCCTGCGCTCGATCGGCTTCCGCCCGGAAAACCTGATCCTGTGCGACACCAAGGGCGTCATCTACGAAGGCCGCACCGACGGCATGAACCAGTGGAAGTCGGGCTACGCGGTGAAGACCAAGGCGCGCACGCTGGCCGACGCGCTCAAGGGCGCCGACGTCTTCTTCGGCCTGTCGGCCAAGGGCGCGGTGACCAAGGACATGGTCAAGTCCATGGCCGACAAGCCGATCATCTTCGCCATGGCCAATCCCGATCCGGAGATCACCGCCGAGGAGGTCGCCGAGGTACGCGACGACGCCATCATGGCGACCGGCCGCTCCGACTATCCGAACCAGGTCAACAACGTCCTCGGCTTCCCGTTCATCTTCCGCGGCGCGCTCGACGTGCGCGCCCGCACCATCAACATGGAGATGAAGATCGCCGCGGCGCGGGCGCTCGCCGATCTGGCGCGCGAGGACGTCCCCGACGAAGTCGCCGCCGTCTACGGTGCGCGGCCGAAATTCGGACCGGACTACATCATTCCGGTGCCGTTCGATCCGCGTCTCATCTGGTACGTGCCGCCGGCCGTGGCGAAAGCGGCCATGGACACCGGCGTCGCGCGCAAGCCGATCGTCGACATGGAGGCCTACCGCCACCAGCTTTCGGCGCGCCGCGATCCGGTCGCCAACACGCTGGTGCAGGTCTATGCGCGGCTGCGGCGCGCGCCGAAACGCGTCGTCTTCGCCGAGGGCGAGGAGCAGCAGGTCATCCGCGCCGCGGCGATGTTCGTGCAGCAGGGGCTCGGCACCGCGCTGCTCGTCGGCCGCGAAGAGCGCGTCAAGCAGGCGGCGCAGGAAGCCGGCATCGAGCTCGGCGACGGCATCGAAGTGCACAATGCGCGGCTGTCGACGCGCAACGCCGTCTACACCAACCACCTCTATGAGCGGCTGCAGCGGCAGGGCTATCTGCTGCGCGACGTGCAGCGGCTGGTGAACACCGACCGCAACCATTTCGCCGCCTGCATGGTGGCGCTCGGCGACGCCGACGCCATGATCACCGGCGTCACCCGCAATTTCTCGGTGGCGCTCGAGGACGTGCAGCGCGTCATCGACCCCAAACCCGGCCACCGCGTGATCGGCCTGTCGATGGTCATCACCCGCGGCCGCACCGTGCTGGTCGCCGACACCGCCGTCACCGAGATGCCGACCGCCGAGGAACTCGCCGAGATCGCCATTGAGGCCGCCGGCGTCGCCCGCCGCCTCGGCTACGAGCCGCGCGTCGGCATGCTGGCCTTCTCGACCTTCGGCCATCCGCAGGGCGAACGCTCGGCGCGCGTGATCGAGGCGGTGAAGCTGCTCGACCAGCGCCGTGTCGATTTCGAATATGACGGCGACATCGCCGCCGACGTCGCGCTCAATCCGGAACTGATGACCGCCTATCCGTTCTGCCGTCTGTCGGGCCCGGCCAATGTGCTGGTCATGCCGGCGTTCCACTCGGCCTCGATCTCGACCAAGATGCTCCAGGAGCTCGGCGGCGCCACCGTCATCGGCCCGCTGCTGGTCGGCCTCGACCGCCCGGTGCAGATCGTCCAGCTCGGCGCCAAGGACTCGCAGATCGTGAACATGGCGGCGCTGGCGGCCTTCAACGTCAGCGGCTAAGACACCGCCCAGAGGTGAACCCATGACCAAGACACTGTCCGGCGTCATCGCCGCCATTTCCACGCCGATCGAGGAGAGCGGAGCGCCGGATCTTGCCCGCGCCATGAAGCTCGCCCGCTTTCTGCTCGACAATGGCTGCGACGGGCTCAACGTGCTTGGCACCACCGGCGAGGCGACGTCGTTCTCTCTCACGGAACGCAAGGCGGTGATGGACGCCTACAAGGCGAACGGCCTGCCGCTCGACCGGCTCATGGTCGGCACCGGCGCCGCCGCGGTCAGCGACGCCGTGGCGCTGACGAAGCATGCGGCCGAGCTCGGCTTTGCCGGCGCGTTGGTTCTGCCGCCGTTCTATTACAAGGGCGTGCCCGACGACGGACTGGCTGCATATATCGACATCATCGTGCAGGCGACGGCCGCGTCGCCGATCCCGATATATCTCTATCACTACCCGGCAATGTCCGGCCTGCCCTGGCACGTCGCGCTCATCGATCGTCTGCTGAAGGCGCATCCGTCCCGCATCGTGGGTCTCAAGGACTCCTCGGGCGACATGGCCTATGCGCGCTCGGCCGCTGCGGTGAAGAAGGGCTTCGCGGTGTTCCCCTCGACGGAAGCGGCACTGCTCGAAGCGCGCCGCGGCGATTTCGCCGGCTGCATCTCGGCGACCGCCAATCTCAATGCCGATCTCTGCCAGCGCGCCTGGGCGAGCGGCGACGCCGCTGCGCTCGATCAGGCCGTGACGATCCGCAAGCTGTTCGAAGGCAAGGCGCTCGTCTCCGGCGTGAAGGCGCTGCTCGCGCACATCCACGGCGACCCGGCCCTGGCGCGGATGAAGCCGCCGCTCGCCGCCTTCCCCGCCGCCGACCGGGCCGCGGTCGTCGCCGGGTACGACGGTGTCCGCGCCCGCAAGGTGGCCTGAACCTCAAGGAACAAGCGGGCGTTGACGCGCGGTCGGGGCCTGTCTATAAGCCACCGCCTTGGCGGCGGGTTGTTCAAAGGCCCGCCGCTTACCCTATTCAGAATACGAGCGCTTTTCGCGCGGGCCATGTCCGCCGCACCGAGCGCCAGCCCGTCGAACGAGAGAACAGATGGCCAATACCAAGTCCGCCCGCAAAGCCACGCGCGTCATCGCGCGCCGGACCGAAGTGAACAAGGCGCGCCGCTCGGTGCTGCGCACCTCGATGCGCAAGGTCGAGGAAGCGATCGCCACCGGCGACAAGTCCGCCGCCGCCGCCGCACTGAAGGCGGCCGAGCCGGTGATCATGCGCGCGGCGCAGCGCGGCGTCGTTCACAAGAACAACGCCAGCCGCAAGGTGTCGCGCCTCGCGCACCGGATCGCCAAGCTCGGCAAGTAATACCAGCGCGGGCGGTTCGTTCGCCGGAACCGCAATCGCGCATTGCGCCGTTTTCCATACGTGACAAACTGAATACGCCCGCCGGCCGCAACGCCTCTGCGGGCGCCTTCATTTCCTGTCGTAAATCCGTCTTTGCGGTGTCAGACACCTCTGGGCGTCCAGGTTTCATCGGCGGAACGCGCGCGCCATATCCTGTCAAGCCTTATTCCATGGGCCTTTTCGCGAAATGCTAGTCGCAAAATCGCGCAGAAAAATCGAAGGCGGACAAACAAGTTATCCGCCACAATTCCGAAGGACCCCAAGATTCCCCGCTCTCGCTTGCGTCACGCTCGGCGCGGCGCAGAAAATTTCGTGACGCGGCCTTACCTCCACATATTCATTCCGCGCGCAAAAAATCGTCGGACTCTACAACGCGTTGCGCTTCGAAGCGCCGCAACAAAAACGCAACACCGATGCATGTTTCGCGTCATGCTCGGATCGCTGGCGTACAAAAATCGTTGAAGGCGACCTTCCACCGTGTACATTCGATCTGCGCACGGCACTCGCCGCGCGCGCTCAGAAACAAAGGTTCGGTTCTACGCTCATCAGCGGATGAGAGCGGCTATCTGTTGCCTGGGAACATGTGACGACGGCCGAACGGTTTCGCTGACGCCCATAACGGTTGCGTCGAATGCCAAGACGCCGCACGGCGCGACAGTAGAAGTCGCCGACGTGTCGACTGCCGAAACGGCAAGCGATCAGGAACACGAACCAGACTGCGGGCCACGCGCCCGAGATATAGAGGGGGTCGACATGACGATGACCGGGAGACAATCGGCGGCAAGCGCCGATCTTGCGTGGTGCGGTTCGCCCGTCTTGAGCGTGCCGAGCGCCGTCTCTCTCGATCCGTCATGTATTACGATGTCCTCTGCGCCGCAGTGCCTCGAAGGCCCGGCAGAGCCTGCGTTGCGAGACGCAGGCTGACACCACTCCCGGCAAGGAAGCGGGTGTCGTAGAGCGGTGGTCCGGCGGTCCGGACCTTCCTGATCCAACGGCATCATCGAGTTGGTCGTGTTGCGTCCGGTCCGGCGCGTGAGCGGCTGTCCGCTATTGCCAGCAAACCCTTCGTTTCAACCCTTTTGAGTAGAGCGAAAAGACAATGTCGAATGCCGATCAGGAAAGCTGGGCCCGGGTCAGAGAGCGGCTCCGTGCGGACGTCGGTGACGATGTGTATTCGAGCTGGTTCGCGCGCATGGACCTCGAGGGCCTCGAAGACAAGACGGTGCGGCTGTCGGTTCCGACGCGGTTCCTGAAGAGCTGGATCCAGTCGCACTACGCCGAGCGCGTGCTCGCCTGCTGGCAGGCCCACGACACCAACGTCGCGCGCATCGAGCTGACCGTGCGTTCGGCGGTGCTGCGCACCACCGTGCCGGTCAAGCCGCGCGAGACGGCGCCGGCGATGAACGGCCACGCCGAGCCGGGCCGCATGAACGGCCACGCGCGCCCGATGCTGGCGTCGGACGCCGCCGGCCACGAGGCGCTCGGCGGGTCGCCGCTCGATCCGCGGCTCACCTTCGACTCATTCGTCGTCGGCCGCTCGAACACGCTCGCGCACGCCGCCGCCAAGCAGGTGGCGATCGCCAAGCGCACCGACCCGGTGATGTTCAACCCGCTCTACATCCATGCCGGCGTCGGCCTGGGCAAGACGCATCTCCTCCAGGCGATCACCTGGGCCGGCAACGCGACCGGCGAGCGCAAGGTGCTCTATCTCACCGCCGAGAAGTTCATGTACGGCTTCGTCTCGGCGATCCGCACGCAGACGGCCATCGCCTTCAAGGAGGCGCTGCGCGGCATCGGCGTACTGGTCATCGACGACGTCCAGTTTCTGCAGGGCAAGTCGACGCAGGCCGAGTTCTGCCACACGCTGAACGCCCTGATCGACGCCGGCCGGCAGGTGGTGATCGCCTCCGACCGTCCGCCGTCCGACCTCGAGACGTTCGAGGACCGCGTGCGCTCGCGGCTCGGCGGTGGCCTCGTCGTCGAGATGGGCGGGCTGGGCGAGGAGCTGCGCTTCGAGATCCTGAAGTCGCGCGTGCTCGCCGCCCGCGCGCACCATCCGACCTTCGACGTGCCGCAGCCGGTCCTGTCCTACATCGCCAAGACGGTGACGCATAATGGCCGCGACCTCGAAGGAGCGCTCAACCGCCTGCTCGCGCACAGCAAGCTGACCGGCCACGCCGTGACGCTGGAGATGGCCGAGCGTGAGGTGCGCGACCTGATCCGGCCGCAGGAACCCAAGCGCGTCAAGATCGAGGACATCCAGCGCGTCGTGGCGCGGCAATACAATGTCAGCCGCTCCGACCTCCTGTCGTCGCGCCGCACCGCCAACGTCGTGCGGCCGCGTCAGGTGGCGCTGTATCTCGCCAAGACGCTGACGCTGCGCTCGCTGCCCGAGATCGGCCGGCGCTTCGGCGGCCGCGACCACACCACGGTCCTGCACGCGGTGCGCAAAATCGAGGGCCTGGTCGGCAACGACGTCGCGCTGGCCGAGGAGATCGAGGTGCTGAAGCGGCAATTGCAGGAGTAGACGCAAGCTCCGCGCCTTCTTCACCTCTCCCCGCCTGCGGGGAGAGGTCGGCGAGGACCGCCAGGTCCGAGCCGGGTGAGGGGGCGCATCCGCGAAGCTGAGAATTGGTGCGAGAGCCCCTCGCCCGACCGCCTTCGGCGCGTAGCCGAGGCTTCGCCTCGGCGTCCTTCCGAAAAAAAAAGCCGGCCGCCGCAGGCGGCCTATGCTCTCCCCGTAAGAACGGGGAGAGGTGAAAGAAGGGCTGTGGACGCCCTGGGGATAGCAGCGGGGAGCAAAATCCCGCCCTTGCGCAATCCTGCCCGTCTTGTCACCTTTGGCCCCCGGCCCCGCATTCCGCGCCAGGCCGGGCACGGCGGCGCCCGGTTCCCGGGATTTTTTATGCCGAAGCGGGTCTTTCCATGAAGGTGACTGTCGAACGCGCAGAATTGCTGAAGTCGCTGAGCCACGTGCACCGCGTGGTCGAGCGGCGGAACACGATTCCGATCCTCGCCAACGTCCTGATCAAGGCCGACAAGGGCAATCTGAGCCTGAAGGCGACGGACCTCGACCTCGAGGTCATCGACACGACCGCGGCCGATGTCTCGCCCGGCGGCGCCACCACCGTGCCGGCGCACATGTTCTACGACATCGTGCGCAAGCTGCCGGACGGCTCGCAGATCGTGCTGGAGGGTTCCGGCGAGCGCGCCGTGGTCACGCTGCGCGCCGGCCGTTCGCGCTTCACGCTACAGACGCTGCCGGAGAGCGACTTCCCCGATCTCGCCGCCGGCGACATGACGCATTCGTTCAAGCTGCCGGCCGGCGACTTCAAGCGCCTGGTCGACAAGACGCAGTTCGCGATCTCGACGGAAGAGACGCGCTATTACCTCAACGGCATCTACCTGCACACCGCGGGCGCGGCGAAGGCCGCGACCCTGCGCGCGGTCGCGACCGACGGCCATCGTCTCGCCCAGTGCGAACTGCCGCTGCCGGACGGCGCGGCGGGCATGCCGGGCATCATCAGTCCCCGCAAGACCGTCGGCGAGGTGCAACGCCTGATCGAGACCGGCGAAGGCGAAGTCGGCATCGAGCTCTCGGCCGGCAAGATCCGCTTCACGATAGGCAACGTGGTGCTGACCTCGAAGCTGATCGACGGCACCTTCCCCGATTACGGCCGCGTCATCCCGGTCAACAACGACAAGAACCTCGTCGTCGACAAGAAGGATTTCGAGGCGGCGGTCGACCGCGTGTCGACGGTGTCGAGCGAGCGCGGGCGCGCCGTGAAGCTGTCGATCGCACCGGGCAAGCTGACCCTGTCGGTGACCAATCCGGACTCCGGCAGCGCGACGGAAGAGCTCGAAGTCGATTATGAGGCCGAGGCGCTCGATATCGGCTTCAACTCGCGCTACCTGCTCGACATCGCGGCGCAGATCGAAGGCGAGGTCGCGATCCTCAAGCTCGCCGACCCCGGGTCGCCGACGCTGATCCAGGACAAGGACGCCAAGGGCGCGCTCTACGTCCTCATGCCGATGCGGGTCTGACATCCCGCATTTCCGCGGGCGCCGAGCGGCGCCCGCTTTCCGTTCGCAGCCACCGCCGGGAGCGCGTCCATGCAGATCGGTATGATCGGCCTCGGCCGCATGGGCGCCAGCCTCGCTCTGCGCCTCATCCGCAACGGCCACGCCGTCGTCGCCTTCGACCAGGATGCGTCTGCCGTGAGCGCGCTCGCGCGCGACGGCGCCGCCGCCGGCCGCGATCTCGCCGATCTGGTGAAGCAGCTTGCCGCGCCGCGCGCGGTCTGGGTGATGCTGCCGGCGGGCGAGCCGACCGATGCGACGATCACACGCCTCGGCGAGCTCATGTCGCCCGGCGACACGATCATCGACGGCGGCAACACGTTCTGGCGCGACGATCTGCGCCGCGCCAAGGCGCTGAAGGCGCGCGGCATCCATCACGTCGACGCCGGCACGTCGGGCGGCATCCTCGGCCGCGAACAGGGATATTGCCTGATGATCGGCGGCGAGAAGGCGCCGGTCGAACGGCTCGCACCCGTTTTCGCGGCGCTCTCGCCCGGCGACGGGCAAGTCGCGCCGACCGCGCCGCAGGGCTGGCTGCATGTCGGGCCGAACGGCGCCGGCCACTTCGTCAAGATGGTGCACAACGGCATCGAATACGCGCTGATGCAGGCCTATGCCGAAGGCTTCCAGATCCTCGAGGAGACCGCGTCCGACGCCCTGCCCGCCGACGAGCGCTTCGCGCTCGACACCGCGGCCATCGCCGAAGTGTGGCGGCACGGCAGCATCGTCTCCTCGCAGCTTCTCGATGTGATCGCCAGGGCGCTCGATCAAGACACCGCGCTCGCCGATTTCTCCGGCGTCGTCGCCGACACCGGCGAAGGCCGCTGGACCGTGCAGACGGCCATCGAGCGCGCCATCCCGGCGATGGCGCTGACCACGGCGCTCAACGCGCGCTTCCGTTCGCGCAGGCAGCCGAATTACGCCGACAAGCTCATCTCGGCCATGCGCCGCGGCTTCGGCGGCCACGCCGAGCCCAAGGGCAAGGCGTGATGGCGCGCAACACCGCGATTGTCGTAATGGGCGTGTCCGGATGCGGGAAAAGCACCGTCGGCGTGCGGCTGGCGCGCAAGCTCGGCCGCGAATTCCTCGAGGGCGACACCTTCCACCCGGCGGCCAATGTCGAGAAGATGAGCCGCGGCGTGCCGCTCGACGACGCCGACCGATTGCCGTGGCTCAAAGCGACTGCCGCCGCAATCGACGATGCGCGACACAGCGGCGGCAAGGTCATCGTCACCTGTTCGGCGCTCAAGCGCTCGTACCGCGCGATCCTCGCCGCCGGCCACGACGACGTCGCCTTCGTCTATCTCAAGGGCAGCCAGGACCTGATCGCGCAAAGGCTCGCTGGCCGCGCCGGCCACTTCATGCCGCCGAAGCTGCTCGACAGCCAGTTCGCCGCGCTGGAGGAGCCGGGCGCCGACGAGGACTCCATCGTCATGACGGTCGAGCGCGCACCCGACCAGATTGCCGACGACATCGCCGCGATGTTCGCGGCCGATGCGCGGGCGTGACGCCCGTGCGCGACGCGCTGATCCGGCCTGCCCGGCCGGACGAGGCCGGGCGGCTCGCGGAGATCGCCCGCGCGGCCTACGCGAAATATGTCCCGCGCATGGGCCGCGAACCGGCGCCGATGACCGCCGATTATGCGGCGGCGATCGCTGCCGGGCATGCCGTCGTGATCGCGCGCGCTGACGCTGTCCTCGGCTATCTCATCGGCTGCGTCGACGGCGACGCCTGGTTCATCGAGAACATCGCCGTCGATCCCGCCTGCCAGGGCGAAGGTCTCGGCGCGACGCTGCTGCGGCACGCCATGACGGAAGCGCGACGCCAGAAGCTGACCGCGCTATGGCTCTTCACCAACGCGGCCATGACCGAAAATCTTGCGATCTACGCCCGCCTCGGCTTCGTCGAGACCCACCGGGCGGTCGAACATGGCTACAATCGTGTCTATATGCGGCTCTCCCTCTGACCAACGAGACCGATGACCGCCGCCTGGATCCGCCGCCTGACGCTGACGAACTTCCGCAGCTATCACGCCGCGCAGCTGACGCTCGACCGCGCCGGTCCCGTCGTGCTGACCGGCGCGAACGGCGCCGGCAAGACCAACCTGATCGAGGCCGTGTCGTTGTTCGCGCCCGGCCGCGGCCTGCGCCGCGCCACCATGGAAGAGCTCGCTTTTGCCGAGGGTGACGGCGGCTGGGCCATCTCGGCCGAGATCGAGGGCATGCTGGGGCTCGGCATGCTGGGCATCGGCATCGATCCGCCGGCCGACGAGGACACGCCGCCGACGCGCCGGTATCGCGTCGACCGCGAGCCGGTGTCGTCGGCCACCGCCTTCGCCGATCATCTCCGCGTCGTCTGGCTGACGCCTGCGATGGACCCCTTGTTCAACGGCCCCGCCTCCGAGCGCCGCCGTTTTCTCGATCGTCTCGTCCTCGCAGTCGATGCGCAGCATGCGAGCCGCGTCTCCGCGCTCGAACGCTCGCTGCGCTCGCGCAACCGGCTGCTCGAGGATGCGCGCAGCGATCCGCACTGGCTCGACGCCATCGAGCACGAGACGGCCGAAGTCGCGGTCGCGGTCGCTGCAGCGCGCGCCGAGACCGTCGCGCGGCTGTCCTCGGCGCTGGAGCAGGCACGCGGCGACGCGCCGGAGTTTCCGTTCGCTCGCATCGCGCTCGAGGGCTGGATGGAAGAACTTCTGCCCTCGCACAGCGCCGTCGATGTCGAAGATCGCTATCGCGCGCTGCTGAAGGAAAATCGCGCGCGCGACGCGGCCGCCGGACGTACGCTCGAAGGACCGCATCGCTCGGACCTCACCGTCACGCATATCGGCAAGAACATGCCCGCATCGAACTGTTCGACCGGCGAGCAGAAAGCGCTGCTCATCCGGCTCGTGCTCGCGCATGCGCGCCTGATCAAAGACATGACTGGCTTTGCGCCGCTGCTGCTGCTCGACGAGGTCGTCGCGCATCTGGATCCGGGCCGCCGCGCCTCGCTCTATGACGCGCTGGCGTCATTGGGTGCGCAAGTATGGATGACCGGGGCCGATCCGGCCGCTTTCGGCGATATCGTGACACGCGCTCAAATTTTCCTGATCAGGCCCGGCGCGGCGGAACCCATCGTTCAGCCTTGAATATTTGCGTGTTTCGCCATGCCGATCGCGCTTGGCGACACAGGAACCATTGCCGCGCAGTGCCGTTTTTTAAATCTGTGGCGGTAACGGGCCGGATGGAGCCCACCACGGAGCAAGGAACAGGCACGAGGCCGATATGGGAACGACGAATGCAACCGAGCGCATGCAGCGCGAACTTGATCGCGCCATGAACGCGTTGCGCGACGATCTCGATCGTGTCGAATTGTTGACGGCGGCGCTGTCGGCTTTCAGCCGCCCGATCCCCGAGTACGAACCGTCGTTCCGTCACGTGCGGCGCATGAAACTCGCCTCGCACGAACTCGGCGAGCCCGCGCAAGATTAAAGCGCAAGTTCCTGATCGCTAAACTTCGCCGAGCAGCTCGCGGCGCTGGCGCTCGGACGCTTCCGAATAACGCCGCAACGCATGCGCTTCGCTGAGCAGGCCGATCACCTGCCGCCGCTCGACCGAGTCGACGACGGCCAACGCTTCCGACTCGAAGCGGTCGAAGGCCGAGATCGCTTCCTGCACGGTCATCTGCGGCAGCAGCATGTGGTCGGCATGATGCAGCAGCGTGCTGACGTCGTCGCTGGCGGTGATGTCGGCGGCGTGCGCTTCGGCGACCAGCACCATGCCGGCATAACGACCCTCCTCGTCGACGGCGATGACCTGGTTGGTCGAGCCGAGCGGGAAGGCCTCGCGGAAATCCGAGATCGTGCCTTCGGCCGGTGTCGTGCGCACATCGGCGCGCATCATTTGCCCGACGGCGAGGTCGCGAATCCAGCCGACGTCGGCGGCGCTGCGGATCGTCTCGCCGCGCAGATGGAAGCGCCAGGTGGCGAAGGTGTAGCCGAAGAACTCGCGCGTCACCTGCATGGAGATGATGGCGGCGATGAGCACGGCCGTCGTCAGCCACAGGTCGCCGGTCGTCTCCAGCGCGATGAAGGTCATGGTGAGCGGACCGCCGATCACCGACACGGACAGCGCCGACAGGCCGATGATGGCGTAGGCGTCCGGGTCGATGTGCACGCCAGGCACGACCGCGGAGAAGCCGGTCGCGAAAAGCTGGCCGCCGAGCGCGCCGAGCAGGAGCGAGGCGAAGAACAGGCCGCCGCGGAAGCCCGAGCCGAGCGACACGATGGAGGCGACGATCTTCAGGACGAAGATCAGCGCGATCATCGCGATCGGCAGCTTGAAGATGCCGGTCAGGTGCAGCGCGCCATGACCGGAGGACATGACCTGGGGCGTGATGATCGCGAGCAGGCCCACGATCGAGCCGCCGATCATGGGGCGCCATTCCGCCGCGACGCGCAGCCGCGCGAACAGGCGCTCGCAGGCGGCGACGCCGCGCATCACCGTGACGCCGACCATGGAGGCGAGCAGGCCGACGCCGGCGGCAATGACGACGTCGTGGACGGCGACGTCGGCGACCGCATTGGCCTCGATGCCGAGGGTCAGCGGGGCGAAGGTGCGCGCCGTCAGGTAGCCGACAAGCGAAGCGATGCCGACCGGCGCCAGGCTCGAAATCGAGTAGCTGCCGATGACCAGCTCGAAGCCATAGAAGGCGCCGCCGAGTGGCGCGCCGAAAGCGCCGGCAATCGCCGCCGCGGCGCCGCAGCCGACCAGCAGGCGCATGTCGCCGCGCCTGAGGCGGAACGCCTGCCCGACCACCGAGGCGATGCCCGAGGCGAGCTGGGTGTAGCCGGCCTCGAGGCCCACAGAGGCGCCGACGCCGCTCGACCAGACGGTCTGCGCCGCCACGATCAGGCTGCCGCGCAGCGACATGCGGCCGCCGTGCAAGGCATTGGCCTCGATCGGGTCGACCTCCGTGCCGCGCCGGCGCGTGACGTAGGCCGAGACCAGGCCGAAGACGAGGCCGCCGAGGCAGGGCGTCAGGAAGGCGTAGAGGGGATTGATCCAGGCCCGCGCCGACAGCCGCTCGCCGGGGTCGAGGCCGAAGAAGACGAGGTGCATGAGGCCGACGGCCTCGCTCATCGCCGCCACCACCAGACCGGCGACGAGGCCGATCCCGGCGGCCAGCACGATGATGCTCGATTCCCGCGCGCGGACGATCGCTCGAAGACGGTGCGGAACCTCGAGCGGCCGGCCCTTGAAGCGCATGCGGAGCAATTCGGTGCGGGCGAGCATGACCGCCCTGCTTAGAGGCCAATCACGCGTCATGTGCAAGCGACACGGACGCATCCCGCCCGTGCGCGATTTCAAATCACGCGCCGTGGTTTACAGCGCCGGGGACCGCGCACAGCTCCACGCGCGAGGCCCGAAACGGCGCCGCGTCGCAGGCCCGAAAAGGCGGCCGGAAGCGGTTTTCAGGGGGGTCGAAATCGGGCCTCGAAACGGCTCCGAAAACCTTGAAAAATCCTTGCTCCATCAACATATTAGCGCCAGCGACTTTGCGCTGTACGCGCACCCCAAATCGTGTCACACAAAATCGCTTAGCCGACTCGTTTTT
>JBQCFB010000625.1:0-5702 GCA_051959715.1 Pseudolabrys sp. | reverse complement strand
AGCTTGTCGACGGTCCACCACCACTCCGCGAAGGGGGTGCGTTGCGTGCGCGAAACCATGGGCGTTCCTCGGACCGGCGGGGACGCCCTAGTGGTGACGCGTCAGGGTTTACGAAGGATTAACGATGCGGGATCCGGCCCTCACGGCAGCACGCCGAAGCGCTTGGCGAGGTCGGCGGGCATCATGTCGGGGGGCGCGCGGTCGAAGGTGAGGCCGGCCTGCGCGAGCGCACGTACAATATGCGACACGCAGCCCGGCCTGCCGGTATCCGGCACGCGGAACAGGTCGCCGAGCGTGATCGAGAGACCGAGCAGCAGGAAGCCCTCGATGTCGTAGCGCCGGCCAAGGCCGGACCGGGCATAGGCCGCCGCGTCGCGGCGGGCGTCGTTGCCGAGCGCGAGCCGCACGAGGCAGAAATCGTTGTCGCGATACTTCTCGATCCGGCAGAGGCCGACGCCGCGCGCATGCACTTCGAGCAGGTGTCCGGCCTCATTGACCACGAGCGCGGCGTGGCTCCAGTAGCCGTAGCGCCGGTCGTCCTTGCGGAAGCGCCGCCATGCGCCGAGCCGGATGGCGCGGCCGAGCCAGCCCGGCCCGCGGATGAGCACGAGATCGCCGGGCCGCAGGCCGCCGGCAGTCACGCCCGGCGGGCAGCGCACATAACCTTCGACGTCCACAGCAACGCCGCCGGCGTCAGCCGGTGGCGACGCCGCTGCCATTGTCGGAATGCGTCTTGATGTCTGTGTCGCTGAGGACGTCATTGTAGACCGCAACGTCCTGGATCCTGCCTTTCCACGACAGGATCGGGAAGAACATGAGATCGGTCGGCTGCGTGCGCGGCATGCCGAACGGCCCGCCGACGCCGATGACGAGAGGCTTGGTGGTGTTGGGCACGAAGCCGCTGACCGGGCTCGGCTGACCGGCCGTGCCGTTGACGAACAGCCTCGCATTCGCGCCGTCGAAGGTCAGCGCGACGTGCGTGCTGCCGCCCAGTGTGACAGGGGCAGCGGTGGCGACGAAGTTCGTCGCCGATCCGGAGCCTTCGAGAAGAGCCTCCCAGAGGCCTGCGTCGTTGACGCGGACCGCGAAGCCGCTGCGCGGCACGATCGTCAGGTCACGCGAGTCGATCACCGTGCGCGTCGCCGGGGGATCGGCCGCATCCCATTCGGCGCGCGCCCAGAACTCGATGGTGAACGGCGCCTTCGGGTTGGTGTCGCTGTTCGGGGCGACGTTCACGAAACCGCCGTCGACGAACATGCTCTTGGTGAAGACCGGGTTGCCAAGATCGTGCGGCGGCTCGGTGTCGCCGTTGACGATGCCTTCGGCGCCAATCGTCAGTGTGCCCGGGGCCGCTGCCTGAGTGTTGGTCGCGCTCAACGAGCCGGCCGGAATTGGAAACAGCGCCTGCACCGTCGGATCGGCGCTGGCGATGCTGTTGTAGGTCCCGTCGTGCGCGTGTCCCAGGGCCTTGCCGACGACGTCGGGCGTCGTGGTCTGTCCGGGCGAGTCGTCGAGCGGCCAATAGGCGACGCATGTCTTGTTGCCGATGACGTCAGTGTCGCTGTAGGTGCCGAAGTCGGGACCGAGGCCGTGGGTGTTGAACACGCAGCCGACGAAACACAGGCCCGCGGTCAACCCGAGCAGCGCAACGAGTACGAAGACGAGCATTGACGCAGTCATCACATCACCCCCATGCCGCATGCCGTGCGAGAGGCGGACACGTCAGCCTTGCCGATAGACCGTGAGACGTAGGGAAGGTCGCTAATTATCAGAACGTGAACATGAATTACGATACTACTATAGATTGTAATGTCAAATCGGGGGAACTCACCGTCCCCAGGCCAGGAGTCCAGCCAGGAGGGCTGCCGCGATCAGGCTGACGCAAGTCTTCAGCACCGCGGCGTTTTCCGCCTTTTCATCGCGCAGCTTTTGCAGGAACAACCGGCCGACCGGATGCAGTGCGATGCCGGCGCAAGCGATGAGGCCCGCGGGCAACATCGCGCCGCGCAACGCGACGAGCACGACGAACACGATCGCCGCCCAGGCCATCTCGAGGAGTTGGCTCGGGAAACGCAATCGCCAGACGCCGCGGTCGTCGGGCAGATGGGCGGCGCACCAGTGCCCGGTCGGCCGGCCATAGCAGCAGCCGTTGAGCAGGCAACCGCCCTTGGCCACGACGAGGCCGGCCATCATGCCGAGGACGAGCGCGTCGCAGAACGGCGCCGGCGGAATCGCGAGCGCCCACAGCACGGGGACCGTCCCGGCAAAGACGCCGATGACGCCGCCATAGAGCGACAGGCCGCCGCCGGAACGGCGCAGGATGCGGGCGGGGTCGCCGCGGAAATGGCGCCAATGCCGTGCCACATAGAGAAGCCGCGCGCCGATGAAACCCGGAACGAACACCAGGACGACCGCGAGCGCTGTGCGGTCACCATCGAGCCCGCTCGCTGTCGCAAAGAACGTGGCAACGATGATGGCGAGCAGCAACGCCGCGTAAGTCATCACGTGGAAGCTGCGCAGAGCGAGCCCTCGCCAGACGAACAGAACGGGATACATCGCTACACCAGCGCCCAGACGGCGAGCGCCAGCCCGATCGCGATCGCCCAGTCGGCGATGTTGCAGACGGGCAGCGGTCCGATGACGAGGAAATCGACGATGCCGTCGCGGCGAACGAGATCGAGGAAGTTGCCGGCAATGCCGCCGAGTGCAAATCCGAGACCGATGGCCCCGTGCACCGAATGTGCGAATACGTCCTGCGTCAGCGCGAAGAATGCAGAGGCGGCGCACAGGACGAAAGCGGCGTATCGCAACGGCCGCCGCATCGGCAGCAACGTGCCGCGTCGATTGACGATGCAGCGAAGATCAAAGAAAGCGCGGAGCCCCGGGGCGGCGCAGGCAGGACGCGCCAGCACGGCCTCCTTGCTCGCCTGATCGGCAAGAAGAACAGCGGCGCCGGCCAGCAACGGTTCGAGCCACGGCATTCGAGCCCCCGATACCGCGAGGATACGACGCGCGCCCGCGACGGGAAAGCCGGACGCAGCGTCAGTGCGCGCCGGGAATTTAACGGTGGCAATTCCGCGCGATCTCGCCGACGATTGGCCATGACAGCGAATGACGGACGCCAGAAAGTCGCCGTTGTGGGGCTCGGCAGCATCGGCGGCATCGCCGCCGGCTGCCTCGCCGATGCCGGCCGGCACGACGTCGTCGGCTGCGCGCGCAAACCGTTCGACGCTCTGACCCTCGAGCGGCCGGGCCGGACCGTCACCCTGCCCCTGAAAGTGCTCACCGAACCGGCGGACGCCAAACCGGTCGACTGGGTGCTCGTCGTCACCAAGACGCAGGACACCGCCGCCGCCGCGCCATGGCTTTCCCGCCTGTGCCGGGCTTCGACGCGTGTCGCGGTGCTGCAAAACGGCATCGACCATGTCGAGCGCGTCGCGCCGCTCGCGAACGGCGCGACGGTCGTGCCGGTCATCGTCTATTACAACGGCGAGCGGCTGGCGGCCGGCCGCGTGCGCATGCGCGTCGCCGGCGACCACGATCTCGCCGTGCCGGACGACGACGGCGGCCGCGCCTTTGCGGCGCTGACGGAAGGCACGCCGCTGCGCGTCCTCGTCGAGCCCGACTTCGTCACGCTGAAGTGGCGCAAGCTCCTGCTCAATGCGGTCGCCAATCCGATCACCGCGCTGACCATGCAGCGTCAGGCGGTTCTGCGCCGGCCCGACATCCATGCGCTCTGCCTCGACGTGCTCGCCGAGACGGTGAAGGTCGCGCGCGCCGACGGCGCGACGTTGCCGGGCGACGAGCCCGCCCTCGTCATGGAGCGGCTGATGAAATTCGCGCCGGAGCTCGGCACCTCGATGTATTTCGACCGGCTGGCGGGGCGCTCATTCGAGGTCGAGGCGCTGACCGGGGCCGTCGTTGCCGTCGGCGAGCGCCACGGCATTGCGACGCCGCTCAACTGCGTGTTTCTCGCGCTGCTGCGCGCGATCAACGAGGCGCCGCGCGAGAGTTAATGTGTTGCGCGGCTTCTGCCGTTGTCATGGCCGGGCTTGTCCCGGCCATCCCGCTTAGACAGGCATTGCCTCAACAATCGGGATCACCGGGACTCGGCGCTTCGCGCCGGCCCGGTGATGACAACCGATATGTTCGCACACGATCAGACTGCGCTGACACCGGGCACGGCGCGGACGAGGTCGGTGAAGGCCTTTCCGCGCACTTCGAAGTTCGGATACTGGTCGAACGACGCGCAGGCGGGCGACAAGAGCACCACCGGTTCCTTCAGGCCCGCGGCTTCCGCGTCGCGGGTCGCCGCGTCGACCGCCGACGACATCACCTCGACGATCTCGTAGTCGACCTTGCCGTCGAGGGTTCGCGCGAACTCGGCTGCCGCCTCGCCGATCAGATAGGCCTTCCGGATTCGCGGGAAGAACTCGGCGAGGCTGGTGATGCCGCCGGTCTTCGGCTTGCCGCCGGCGATCCAGTAGATGTCGTGAAAACTGCCGAGCGCCTTCGCCGCCGAGTCGGCATTGGTCGCTTTCGAGTCATTGACATAGAGGATCGCGCCCGAACTCGTGGGTTTGCGGCCGACCTGCTGCATGCGGTGCGCGAGGCCGGGAAACGTCACGAGCCCCTTCTGGATCGCCGGCAGATCGATGCCGATGGCGACGCAGGCGGCGATTGCGCAGGCGGCATTCTGCGCATTGTGCTGGCCGCGCAGCGAGCCGATGCCGACGAGCTCGGCGACCGCGTGCGCCTTGCCGCCCGCGCTGCGCATGATGTGCGTGCCCTCGGCGTAATAGCCGTCGCGCAACGGGCCCTCGACCGAGACGCGCACGACCGCGCGGCCGGCGCGCTCGATGCGCTCGGCGCCGGAGCGGGTCCAGCGGTCGTCGACGTCGATCACGGCCGTACCGCCCTTCTCGACGCTCGCGGGCAGCAGCACTTTAAGCGCGGCGTAGTTCTCCATCGTGCCGTGGCGATCGAGATGGTCCTCGCTGACATTGAGCAGCACGCCGACGGTGGCGCGCAGCGACGGCGCAAGGTCGATCTGGTAGGACGACACTTCGAGCACATAGACGCGATTGTCGGCGAAGGGCTGGAGCGCCAGCACCGGCACACCGATATTGCCGCCCATCTGCGCGTCGCGCCCGGCGGCCTCGACGAGATGCGCGGTGAGCGCCGTCGTCGTCGACTTGCCATTGGTGCCGGTGATGGCGATCAGCGGGCAATGCGAACCGGATTTGGCGCGCTCGCGGCAGAACAGCTCGATATCGCCGATGACCTCGACTTCCGCCTTCTGCGCAAGCTGCACGGTCCAGTGCGGCGTCGGATGCGTCAGCGGCACGCCGGGTGCGAGCACCAGCGCGGCGATCTCCGACCAGTCGATCTCGTGCAGGTTCCGCACGTCGAGCCCGGCGGAGGACGCGTCCGCACGCATCTTCTCGCTGTCGTCATAGACGACGACCTCGGCGCCGCCCTTGATCAGCGCTCCCGCCGACAGCAGGCCGGACTTGCCGAGACCGAAGACCGCGACCTTGCGGCCGGCAAAGACGGTGATCGGGATCATCGCAGTTTCAGCGTCGCCAGGCCCGCCAGCGCCAGCACCACGGCGACGATCCAGAAGCGGATGACGATCTGCGGCTCGGTCCAGCCGAGCTGCTCGTAGTGATGATGGATCGGCGCCATCTTGAATACGCGCT
>JBQCFB010000624.1:0-2156 GCA_051959715.1 Pseudolabrys sp. | reverse complement strand
GAAGCCGCCGGCGAGGAGCTTGCGGCGGCCGGCCCATTCCGCAAAGATTTGGTCGAGCAGGAATAAGCCGCCACCAAAAGGACCGCCGCGATGCCCGCCTACGACCCGAACAACATCTTCGCCAAGATCCTGCGCGGCGAGTTGCCCTGCTTCAAGGTCTACGAGGACGACAAGGCGCTGGCCTTCCTCGACATCATGCCGCGCGCGCCCGGCCACACGCTGATCCTGCCGAAGGCACCGGCGCGCAACCTCCTCGATTGCCCGACCGACGACCTCGCGCACGTCGCCAAGGTGGCGCAGAAGATCGCGAAGGCGGCGATGACCGCGTTCGGGGCCGACGGCATCACGGTGCAGCAGTTCAACGAGGGCGCCGGCGGCCAGGTGGTGTTCCACCTGCATGTGCACGTCATTCCGCGTAAGGCCGGCGTGACGATGAAACCGCCCGCCTCCGAGAAGGAAAAGCCGGAAGTGCTGGCAGAGCAGGCGAAGAAGCTGGCGGCGGCGCTCGCCTGAACGCCGCTCAGGCGCCGGATGTCACGTGGTCTCTCGTGATGGCCGACACCGAGCGGCAGCCGGTCATGGCCATCGTATAGGTGAGATCGGACTGGAGGATGTCGATGGCGCGCTGCGCGCCGCGCAAAGCCCCGGCCGTCACGCCATAGATCGTCGCGCGGCCGGTGAAGCAGAAATCGGCGCCGAGCGCTTTGGCGATGAAAAGGTCTGAGCCACGCCGTATCCCGCCGTCGAAGAAGAGACGCAAGTCAGGACCGACCGCCGGCCTGATCGCCGCCAGCGCGTCCACCGTGGCCTGCATGCAATCGAGCTTGTTGCCGCCGTGATTTGATATGGTCACGGCGTCTGCGCCTGCTTGAGCGGCACGCACGACGTCGTCGGCATGGACCAGCCCCTTCACGACGAGCGCGCCTTTCCACAGTGCTCGCACACGGTCGAGATCGCGCCAGGTCTGGGCGTTGTTCCAATTCTGGACGTAATACGCAGCAACCTCTTTCGCGCTGCTGCCGGGCGGCGCGTGCGCAGCCCAGCTGCCAAGCATGGGCAAGCCGCCGCCGCGCAAATACTCGACGGACCAGAACGGATGCCGCAGGGCATCGAGACACAGGCGCGGAAACGTGCGCCAGGTCGGGCCGGTCGCCATCGATACGCCGGTGCGCGCCGCCACGTCCGATCGCGGCGCCAGCGGATAGTCCACGGTATAGACGAGCACCTCGACGCCCGCATCGCGCGCCCGCGCCATCATTGTCTCGGTGACCTCGGGACGGTGCGCGCCGTAGAGCTGATACCAGGTGTGTTCCGGCGCAATCCGGCAGATCGTCTCGATCGGCGCCGTCGATGCGCCCGACAGGATGAAGGGAATGTTGGCCGCGCGTGCCGCTTCGGCGAGATATTCGTCGGCATGGCGGCGATAGATGCCGGCGAGCCCGACAGCCGAGATGCCGAACAGGCTCGCGTATTTTCTGCCGAACAGCTCCACGCCGGTGTCGACCGGACCAGCCTCGACCAAAGCGCGCGGCACAAGCCGATATGCGCCGAACGCATCGACGTTTCGGCGGACGCTGCCGCCGCCGCCCGCGCCGCCATCGAGATAATCGCCGATGAACCGCGGCAAGCGGCGCATCGCAAGGCGCCGCAAATCCTCGATCGAGACTGCCTTGTCGACGGTCGCCATGGCGCCACTCTAATGGCTGGACACGTAGCCGCCAACGATCAGCACGATCTCGGCGACCGCGACCCCGGCGAGCAGCGAGCGCCGGATGACGACGAAGGCCGCAAAGCCGCAGGCCGCGGCGATGACGCGCACCGCCAGCGGAATGGCAATCAGCTCGCCCGAGGGAAACAGAATCAGCTTGGCGATGACGCCGGCGAGGATCGCGGTCGCCACCGCGCGCGACCACAGCACGATCTCGGACTTCTCGTTGAGTCCGCGCGCCATGACGAGGCCGAGCGCACGCCAGATCTCGTTCGGCAGGAAGCCGACCAATACCAGAATGAGATAAGGCGAGAGCTCCATCGCCGCGCTCATGCGGTCGCCCCGCGCAGGCGGTGGACGGCATAGGCGATCGTGCCGGCGGAGATGCCGGTCCACATGATGTCGAGCCCCACCTCGTAATAGACCAGCGCCGGGCCGATGATCAGGC
>JBQCFB010000623.1:0-2776 GCA_051959715.1 Pseudolabrys sp. | reverse complement strand
CGCCGTCGTCCAGTCCGATCGCTACACCGAGGGCTGGGACGCCGAGGGTGCCAAGGACGAGCTGTTTGCGCGCTTCACCGGCCAGCGGCCGGAAGTCCTGCGCCTGCTCGAACGCATCGAGACCTGGCGCATGTGGGTGCTGTGCGACCGCGAGCCGGTGAAGGATTGGACGCGCGGCAACGTCACCCTGCTCGGCGACGCGGCGCATCCGATGCTGCAATATCTGGCGCAGGGCGCCTGCATGGCGACCGAGGACGCCGTCGTCCTCGCCGACGAGGTGGCGAAGCGTCCCGACGATCTGCCGGCGGCGTTCACCGCCTATCAGCAGGCCCGATATTTGCGCACCGGCCGCACGCAGATCATGGCCCGCATCTACGGCGAGTTCTATCACGCACGCGGCGTCGCCGCCGAATTGCGCGACATGGCGGTCGGCGGCCGCACGCAGGCGCAGGCCTATGACGGCATCGCCTGGCTCTACGGCGGACCTTGAAGCCCGCCGGCCCACCACGCCCGGCTGCGCTCTCGCCCTAATGCGCGTCGCTGTCGTCCAAGAGACGACGCGATATCTCGCATAGACCCCCGCCCGGTCCGCGAGATCCCCTCCTCCTACCCTCCTCGCGGGCTTCCCCCCAAGGCGGGCGAAGCCATCCTGGTGCTTCGCCCGTCTTGGCCACACCTGCCGGGACGGTCCGACATGGCGCGCGCGCTTGCATTTCTCTACGGCCTCTTCGCCTATCTCGTTTGTCTTCCGACGCTGATCTACGCCATCGGCTTCGTCGCCGGCGTCGGCGTGCCGAAGACGATCGACAGCGGCGAGCCCGGCTCCATCACCACCGCGATCGTCGTCGACATGGCGCTGATGGCGCTCTTCGCAGTCCAGCACAGCGTCATGGCCCGCGCCGGCTTCAAGGCCTGGTCGGCGCGCTTCGTGCCGAAGCCGGTCGAGCGCAGCACCTATGTGCTGGTGGCGAGCCTTTGCCTGGCGCTCCTGTGCTGGCAGTGGCGGCCCCTGCCGGATGTCGTCTGGACCGTCGCCGAGCCGCACGCCGCGGCGGCGCTCATCGCGCTCGGCTTTGTCGGCTGGGGCATCGTGCTCTCCAGCACCTTCCTGATCAGCCACTTCGAACTGTTCGGCCTGCTCCAGGTCGTCAACAATCTCGTCGGGCTGCCGATGCCGTCGGCGCGCTTCCGCACGCCGCTCTATTACAATTTCGTGCGTCACCCGATCTATTTTGGCTTCATCGTCGCCTTCTGGGCAACGCCGCTGATGACCACGGGCCACCTACTCTTCGCCGCCGTCACGACCGCCTACATCTTCGTCGGCATCGTGCTCGAGGAAGGCGACCTCATCGATCTCTTCGGCGACGATTATCGCAGCTACCGCCGCCGCGTCGCGATGATCGTGCCGTGGCGCAAATCGATCTGAACCCGGCTGAAAGAGGCGACCATGAAGCGTTACGTCATTGAGCGTGACATCCCGAACATCGGCGGCTTCGACCGCGACCAGTTCTGCCAGGCGGCGACGGTGTCGAACGCGGCGCTCGCCCAGCTCAACGGCCAGGTGCAGTGGGTCCATTCCTACGTGGTGCAGAACAAGACCTTCTGCATCTATCTGTCGCCGAGCGAGGCGCTGGTGCACGAACACGCCAGGCTGTCGGGCTTTCCCGTGACGCGGATCACCGAGGCGACCGCCGTCATCGACCCGACGACGGCGCGGCCGGCGTGACGTTCGTGCCGCAGGCGCGAGCCCTGAGCTTCGTCGACACCGGGCCACGGCGCGACGATGACGGCCCCATCCGTTGCCCGATCACCGGCGAATTCTGCCGCGGCGTGCTCGCGCATCTGTGCGAGGACTATGGCTGCGCCCGGAAAGGCGGCCTGTCGCCCCATCCCGGCGAGAACGTTTGAGGCGTTGCGCGCGCCGCGCGTGACGACACCCGGCAACCCGGCCGATCGCGGCGCGCAGCCATGCGTCCGCAATCAACAGCCCATTCGTGTGGCCCGCTGGACAAGGCCCAGACGCTCCGATAGTCGTTCAATCACCTGATTGAACCGACTGTTTGCATCGAGCGATTGCCGTGGACCAGCAGCGGGTTACCACTGCCGACCGCATCCTGGACGTAGCCGAGGCCATGTTCGCCGAGCACGGCTACAAGGCCGTGTCGCTGCGCTCGATCCTGCGCGAATGCGGCGCCAACATCGCCGCGGCGCATTACCATTTCGGCTCCAAGCAGCAGATCCTCGAGGCGATCTTCGTGCGCCGCTGCGCGGTGATGAGCGGCGAGCGCCTGCGCCTGCTCGCGGCCTGCAAGGCGGCGCCCGGCCGTCCACCCATGGTCGAGCAGATCCTCGACGCATTCCTGCGGCCCTCGCTGGTCTGGCCCGACGACGACAGCGGCACGCGCCGCTTCATGCGCCTGCGCGCCGGCGTCGCCTATGAACGCGAGGAGCTCGCGCGCAACCTGATCGCGCGGCATTTCGACGAGACCAGCCGCCGCTTCATCGATGCGCTCGCGCAGGTGCTGCCGCAGATCGGCATGGAAGAGCTCTACTTCCGATTCCATTTCCTGCTCGGCGCGCAGTACTACACGCTGCTCAACCCCAACCGCATCTTCGACCTCTCGGGCGGCCTGTGCGATCCGTCCGACGCCGAGAAGGCGCTGCGTCACATGGTGTGCGGCTTCGCCGCGGCCCTGACTGCGCCCCCCTGCATTGCCCGCTCACCGAAGGAAGCCACAGCGTGAACTCCCCGCTCCGAACCCATCCGGCGCTCGCC
>JBQCFB010000622.1:0-2942 GCA_051959715.1 Pseudolabrys sp. | reverse complement strand
GCCTGCGGCAGCGGATATTCATAGAGGATGGTGGCGCGGCCGCCTCCGCCGAGCCGCGGCTCGATCTTGTCGGCGAGAATGCGGCTGAAGATATCGCCCCAGCTATCGTCGGCGGCGGCGACCACGCCGGCTTTCGCCGCTTCATCCGCGAGGCGGTCGCGGTCGCCCTCGCCCGCCGCGATCGTGCCGAGCAGATCAACGCCGGCGAAGCGGTCGAAGGCCTCGGCGAGCGTGATCTTTTCCGGCTCGGCGAATGGGTCGGCGCTGCGGCCACGGAACGAGAAACGCCGCGTTTCGGACACCTCCGCGGCCGCCCGCATCAGCGCGACGCAATCGTCCATCAGGATCTCGTAGGGCTCGCCGGCGCGATACCACTCCAGCATCGTGAATTCCGGATGATGCAATGCGCCCCGCTCGCGATTCCGGAAGACGCGGGCAAAATCGAAAATCCGCGACTCGCCGGCTGCGAGGAGCTTCTTGCAGGCGAATTCCGGGGACGTGCGCAGATATAGCGCGCGTCTCTCATTACCCGAGCCGATCAGGTCGGTGGCGAAGGCGTGCAGGTGGGTCTCGTTGCCGGGCGAGACCTGAAGCGCCGCCGTTTCGACCTCGATGAAACCGTTCTCGGCAAACCAGGCCCGCACGCGGGCCGCGATCCGGCCCCGCGCCAGGAGGTGGGGTCGGCGGGCGGCATGGACACCTGGGCGCCAGAACGGCGGATTCTGCGGCATTTACCCGACCCGGCGGCCCCGCGGGAAAGGCTGGCATCCCCCGCGAAGATGGTTATGGTGCGCCCCGAATCCGGGGCCCGGACGCCGGTCCGGACCCGCCTCAAATTCAAGGATGTCACGCGTGAAAGTCATCGCCAGCCAGCTCCGCAAGGGCAACATCGTCGACATCGACGGCAAGCTCTATGTCGTCCTCACAGCGGAAAACTTCCATCCGGGCAAGGGCACACCCACCACGCAGGTCGATATGCGCCGGATTTCGGACGGCGTGAAGACCTCGCAGCGCTACAAGACGACCGACCAGGTCGAGCGCGCCCATGTCGAGGACCACGAATATTCGTACCTCTACCAGGACGGCGACGGCTTCCATTTCATGAACCAGGAGAACTACGAGCAGATCCAGGTTCCTGCCGACGTTGTCGGCGACTACGACAAGTACCTTCAGGAAGGCATGGTCGTCTCCGTCGCCATGCACGAGGGCACGCCGGTATCCATGGAGATCCCGCAAAAGGTCATCCTCGAGATCACCGACACCGAGCCGGTGGTGAAGGGCCAGACCGCGTCGGGCTCGTTCAAGCCGGCGACCTTGTCGAACGGTGTGCGCACGATGGTGCCGACGCACATCGTCACCGGCACGCGCGTCGTGATCACCACCGCCGATGGCTCCTACGTCGAGCGCGCAAAGGAATAAGCCCGCTTCAACGCATGCGCGTTGTGCAAAGGCCCCGCATTGCCGGGGCCTTTGCGTTTCGAGCGCATGACCCGCGCCGGGTACCCTTGTACGGCCGCGGCCGATGCCGTTAACTCGCCGGGTTCCGTCGAGGATTCCCGTGCTGAGACGCGCCCTCTTCGTCAGCCTCGCCTTGCTTGCCGCCCACGCCGCGGCGGCGCAGGACATGAGCGCGCCGCGCCTCGCATTCGCGACGGTCGACTGGGCGCAGGCCGCTTCGGACGCAGGTGGAGAACTTGCGGCACGCAACGAGGCGGCCGGAGTCCGTTTTCAAGACATCGCCAAAAGCAGCGTCCCGGTCCTGTTGCCGATCGATATTGCCGGCTTGCGAAAGGAAATCGCTGCCAATCCGGCGCTCCGGCTGCCGCCGGAGGCGGCGGACCGCTTTGTGCAGGCGGGCTTTGCGGCCACGAAGTTCTTCCAGGCCGGTCCCGCGGGCTACGACGCGTCCTTCGCCATCCGAACGGCAGAGGTGAAGGACCTGTCCGACATCGACTATGCCGAGCCGGTCTACGTGCTGCTTTCCGGCTTCCGGTTCACCTATCAGCTCGGCGGCCCGAAGCTGCCCGAGGCCGTGCCGGTGAAGGAGTTGGAGGACAAGTTCCCAGGCATCCGCCGCACGATGCACGAGTATTATCTGCGCACGAGTTTCCAGCGCTACGGCGTCACTTATGTGGCGGCGATCTTCTGCCGCGACGTCAAGCCGCGCCGGAGAGTGCTGTCGTGCAATCAGGCGGCGCGCATCGCCGACCGCTTCCTCGGCGCCTTGCAGCTTGCCGGCGGCACGCCCGAGGCCGCGCCGCCGCCGGAGGCCGCCTTGCCACCGCGGCCGGACAAGATCGACGCCGCCTTCACCTACTATCCGCCAGGCTCGCTCATCCCGCGCACCGGGCTCAAACCCGACATGCCCGGCGATGCCGACACCACCATTTACGCGAAATTGCGCTTCCCGATGAAGGACGCGCCGGCCTTCGCCAATTCGCAGTCCTTCAACAACTGGGGCGACTGCGACTTCACCGGGCGTTCGCGCCGCGTCCGCGCCAAAGGCGCGTCCTACGAGTGCAAGGTGAACGGCCGCGCGCTCGTCTTCGACGAGGGCGCAGGCGCCAATTACCAATATCCGTGGCGCGATAATTTCTGCGAGCACAGGCGTTTTCCGGTCGGCCAGTGTCCCGGCGGCGAAGGGCATCAGGGCCAGGACATCCGCCCGAGCTTCTGCAAGAAGTTCAACGACGGCGCCGACCGCTGCGACCCCTACCAGCAAGACATCGTCGCCGCGCACGACGGCATGGTCCTGCGCGCGCGCAAGCAGGAAGCGGTGTTCCTGTTCGTCAACGCGCCGGCCGCGCATGTCCGAGTCCGTTACATTCACATGAGCCCGAAGCGTCTCGACGAGGACGGCATCGTCAGTGGCAAACGCTTCGCCGAAGGCGAGACGATCGGCCAGGTCGGCAACTACAACGACTATGAACGCGGCACCACCT
>JBQCFB010000621.1:0-6070 GCA_051959715.1 Pseudolabrys sp. | reverse complement strand
ACCGACGACAAGATCAAGACCCGCCTCATCGCCTTCTCCGACGACATGGACGGCCTGCGCAAGGTGCCGGACAACGTGCCGAACAAGGACCTGCTCGCGCAGGATCTCGGCAAGCCGCTGACCAAGGTGCGCGATCCGTTCGGCACGCACCCGTCCTTCGGCGAGCACAACAATGCGCGGCTGCGCGCCTTCCTCGACCATTTCGGCTTCGACTACGAGTTCGCCTCGTCAACCGAGTACTACACGTCCGGCCGCTTCGACGACGCGTTGATGAAGGTGCTCGAGCACTTCGACAAGGTGATGGCGATCATGCTGCCGTCCTTGCGCGAGGAGCGGGCGGCGACCTATTCGCCGTTCCTGCCGATCGACCCGCGCACCGGCATCGTGCTGCAGGTGCCGGTCGTCGGCCACGACGCCAAGCGCGGCACCATCACCTACGAGGAGCCCGAGACGCAGGAACGCTTCACCGTTCCCGTCACTGGCGGACGCTGCAAGCTGCAATGGAAGCCGGACTGGGCCATGCGCTGGGTCGCGCTCGGCATCGACTACGAGATGGCCGGCAAGGACCTGATCGATTCGGTCAAGCTGTCGGGCTCGATCTGCAAGGCGCTCGGCGGCATGCCGCCCGAAGGCTTCAACTACGAGCTCTTCCTCGACGAGAAGGGCCAGAAGATCTCCAAGTCGAAAGGCAACGGGCTCACCATCGAGGAGTGGCTGCGCTACGCAAGCCCTGAGAGCCTGTCGCTGTTCATGTATCGCGAACCCAAGGCGGCGAAGCGTCTTTACTTCGACGTCATCCCGCGCAACGTCGATGACTATTATCAATTCCTCGACGGCTATCAGCGACAGGAAGATCCGAAGCAGCGTCTCGGCAATCCGGTGTGGCACATCCATTCCGGCAAGCCGCCGAAGCCGGACATGCCGCTGTCGTTCCAGATGCTGCTGACGCTGGTGTCGTCGTCGAACGCGGAGAATGCCGAAACGCTGTGGGGCTTCATCGGCCGCTACCGGCCCGGCGTGACGCCGCAGACGCACCCGAAGCTCAACGACCTCGTCGGTTACGCCATTCACTACTTCCGCGACTTCGTGCTGCCGCACAAGAAATTCCGTGAGCCGGGCGAGGGCGAACGCGCGGCGCTGACCGATCTGCGCGATGCGCTGTCGCAACTGCCGGCCGACGCCAGCGCCGAGGCGATCCAGGACGTCGTCTACGAAATCGGCCGCCGCGAGCCGTTCCTCGACGACAAGAAGAAAGCCAAGGACGGCAAGCCGGGCGTGTCGCTCGACTGGTTCAACATGCTCTACCAGGTGCTGCTCGGGCAGGAGAAGGGCCCGCGCTTCGGCTCCTTCGTCGCCGCGTTCGGCGTGCAGAACACCGTCGACATGATCGACGGCGCGCTGGCACGGAGCGCTTAACAGCGTCTCCGTCATCCTGAGGCGCTCGGCGCGATAGCGCCGAGCCTCGACGGATCTCTGAATCAGAAAGCTGCGGCAAATTACTAAGTCACAGGTCCTTCGAGGCCCGCGCTTTCGCGCGGGCTCCTCAGGACGACGGCAGCTTACGAGAACGTATCGACCGTCCCGTCGACCGCCATCAGGTGCAGCTCGACCGCGAGCTTCGGCTGCTTCTCGCCGACCTGCTTCTTGAACTCCATCAGTGCGGCCTTGTGCGTCGCCGTCTCGGTCGCCTTGTCCTTAACGGCATCGGGGCCGTAGGCGATCTTCGCCGCGCCGCAGTCGCGATGGTTCATCGCGATGACCTTCGGGATGCTGTGCAACTGGATCGACGCCGCCAGATTGTCCCAGAACGCCACCGACCAGGTCTTGAAGGCCGGCGCGACGACGCCGATCGAGGCGCCGGCGAAGGTGAACTGGCTGTATTTGCCGACCATCTGCCGCCCTTCCATGTACTTGATGGTCGGCTCGGGAAAGCGCGGGTCGATGCAGGTGAGCAGCATCGCGTCATATTTGCCCTCGGCGGCGAAGGCGAGCGGCGGGAACGCCGCAATCAGCCCGGCGCCGGCCGCGACGTGCAGGAAGCGTCTGCGGTCGAAACGTTTCGCCAGAAGATCCGCGCAGCAGCTGCAGCCCTGCGCATGCAGAGACATGTCGGTCATTGTCGCCCCCCGCGACTGATTGGTGACCGCCGTCCGGCGGACAGCGGCACTCTTCTTATCCCTCCCCTGTCAGGGGAGGGATAAGCAAACTCATTGGCTCGCCCACAGGATGCGCGCCATCCAGTCGATCTCGTTGACCGGGAAAGTGCGGTCGCGGTGCTCGGCATTGAGCGACTTGAGCTCGATCGTCTTGGTCGTGCGCTTGCGCAATTCCTTGACCATCACCTCGCCGTCGCGCGTCTTGACGACGATGCGGTCGCCCTTGCGGATCGGGCTCGACGGCGAGACGATGATCGTGTCGCCGGGCCGGTAGGTTGGCTTCATCGATTCGCCGGCGATCTTCAGCGCATAGGCCTGCTCGTCGGTGACGTGCGGCAGCTCGACTTCGTCCCAGCCCTTGCCGACCGGGAAGCCGGAATCGTCGAAGTGCCCGCCTTCGCCGGCCTGGGCGAAGCCGATCATCGGCACGGTCGAGATCGCCGGCTTCACGCCGTCGGTGATCAGGGTGACGAAGGTGTCGACCTTGGTGCTGGTGGCGGCCAGCGCCTTGGCGACCGATTCGGTCGAGGGCCAGCGCTGGCGGCCTTCCGGCGTGATCCGCTTCGACTTGTTGAACGTGGTCGGGTCGAGGCCCGCCTTCTTGGCGAGGCCGGAGGCGGTCAGCTTGTTGCGCGCGGCCAGGCGGTCCAGCGCATTCCAGATCTGGGCGTGTGTGAGCATTCTGCGCGCCGCACCCGAAGCGCGGCCCTCTCCTAGCGGGCGGAATAAGTACGTAGGAAATGTAACCTCGGAACTTGCGGATGCAAGCGGATAATGCACGAGCCCGCCTTGAATCGGCCCCGGGCCGCCCATAGGGTCCGTGCCGCATCCCCCGCCGGAGCGTTTTCCACGTGATCGGTCTCATCGACCGCCTGTCCCGACCCTTGCTGCGTGCGCTCGATCCCGAGGACGCGCATGCGCTGACCCTGAAGGCGCTGCGGCTCATGCCGGTGGCACGGGCTTCGGCCGACCCGCCGGATATCGCCGTGCGCGCCTTCGGCCTGAACTTCCCCAATCCGGTCGGCGTGGCGCCGGGCTTCGACAAGAATGCTCTTGTCCCCGATGCGCTGCTCCGCCTGGGCTTCGGCTTCGTCGAGGTCGGTACTGTGACGCCGCGGCCGCAGGCCGGTAATCCGCGGCCGCGCATCTTCCGCCTCGAGGCGGACCGCGCGGTGCTCAACCGCCTCGGGTTCAACAATGAGTGCGCGCCCGGCGTGCTGGCCCGGCTGTCGGCGCGGGCGCGCGCGGGCGGCATCGTCGGCGTCAACATCGGCGCCAACAAGGATTCGGCCGACCGCGCCGACGATTACGTCCGCCTGATCGACACCTTCGCGGCGGTGGCGAGCTACTTCACCGTCAACGTCTCCTCGCCGAACACGCCGGGCCTGCGCGACCTGCAGCAGGCGAGCGCGCTCGACGATCTGCTCGGCCGCGTGCTCGACGCGCGCGAGAAGGTGCGCGCCCGCGTCGGGCCGACGCCCGTGCTGCTCAAGATCGCGCCGGACCTGACGCTCGCCGACCTCGACGACGTCGTCGGCGTCGCGCGCAAGAACCGCGTCGACGGGATGATCGTCTCGAACACGACGATTTCGCGCCCGACCGCGCTGCGCGACCGCGCCACCGCAAAGGAGCAGGGCGGCCTGTCGGGCAAGCCCCTGTTCAAATTGTCGACCCGCATGCTGGCCGAGACCTATGTCCGCGCCGAAGGCGCATTCCCGCTGATCGGCGTCGGCGGCATCGACTCCGGCCCGGCGGCGATCGCCAAGATCAAGGCCGGCGCGACCCTGGTGCAGGTCTATTCGGGCCTGGTGTATCGCGGCATCGGCCTTCTCGCCGAGATCAAGGCGGATCTCGCGGCCGCGCTCAAGCGCGGTCACCGCAATTCGCTGGCCGAGATGGTCGGCGTCGATGCGGCCGAGATGACGGCGGAGAGCTGGCCGGCCTAGGCGAAGGGCCGCTTGAGGAGCGCCGGATAGCGCGCCGCCTGGAACGCGCCGCGCGACAGGAAGAAGATGAGCAGCGCCAGCCACAGGCCGGTATTGCCGAGCGGCTGCATCAGCCACCAGGCGGCGAGATAAGTCGCGAGGGCGGCGATCATCAGGTTGCGCATGTCGCGCGCCCAGGTCGCGCCGACATAGACGCCGTCGAAGCAGAACGCCATCACGCCGCACACGGGCGCCAGCGCCGCGAGCCAGAGGAAATGCCGTGCGGTCGCGCGCACGTCTTCGCTCGCCGTCATCACGTCAATCATCGGGCTGCCGGCGGCCGCGAACAGCAACGACGCCGCGACGCCGAAGGCGAAGCCCCAGATCACCACCAGCTTGACCGCGCGGCCGAACGCCTTGCGGTCGCGTGCGCCATAGGCCTGGCCGCAGATCTGCTCGGCGGCGCTCGCCATGCCGTCGAGGAAGAAGGCGCCGACCAGGGTGAAATTGTGCAGCACCGCGTTGGCGGCGAGGATGACGTCGCCGGAGCGCGCGCCGCGCGCGGTGAAGAACAGAAAGGCCGCGATCAGAGCCGCAGTACGGATCATGATGTCGCGGTTGACCGCGAGCATGCGCGACAGGCGCGTGCGGTCGAGCACGATCGCCCAGGTCAGGTCGAGATGCGCGCCGGCAATCCTCCATGCAATGGCGAGGCCGAGCACGAGCCCGCACGTCTCGGCGATGACCGAAGCGAGCGCGGCGCCGGTCAGGCCCATGTCGAGGACGAGCACCAGCGTCACCATGGCGATCATGTTGATGACGTTGACGGCGATCTGCACAGCCATCGCCGTGCGCGCGCGGGCGAGCCCGACCAGCCAGCCGAGCATCACGTAATTGCCGAGCGCGAAGGGCGCCGACCAGGCGCGCACGAAGAAATACTGCCGCGCCGCGGCGGTGACGTCCTCGCTGCCGCCCATGGCGCCGAAGATGAGCGCGGCGCCCGGCCGTTGCAGCGCGACGATGGCAAGGCCGATCGCGCCGGCGACGATGAGCGCGCGGACCAGCACCGCGCGCTGCTCGCGCGCGTCGCCCGCACCGAGCGCCTGCGCGGTGAAGGCGACGGTGCCCATGCGCAGGAAGCCGAACAGCCAGAACAGGCAGTCGAAGGCGACGGAGGCCATGGCGACGCCGCCGAGCAGCGGCGCCTGTCCCAGCCGGCCGATCGCGGCGGTCGCGACGACGCCGAGCAGCGGCGTCGTGACATTGGTGAGCATCGCCGGTCCGGCGATGGCGAAGACGCGGGCGTTGGTGACCGCGACGGTCTCGCGCACGGGGCCTAGCGCCCGCGCGAGCCGTTGATCAGCCGCATGATCAGCCAGATCGGAATCACGATCACGGCGCCGAGCAGGAAATAGCGCCACAGCCAGCGGAAGGCGTCGAAGCCCATGTTCCAGAACCAGCGGATCAGGCGTTCGGCGCTGCGGACGATGTCGAACGGATCGAGGCCGAGCGCGGCGAGAATGACGCCGACCAGGATCGAGGCGAGGATCAGGCGCCCCAGCACCGCCAGCGGCGAGCCGCCGAGCCATCGCCCGAACTGATTGTCGGCCATCGGTCTCTCCCTCCGAACGGAGGAGACGTGGCCCGAGTCTGTGTTCCGGTCAAGGCGCATTGGTCTGCCCCGTTTCGATCCGTGAGAGCATGTTTTCCAGCGTCTCCAGCCGGTCGGCCTCGCCAGGCGGCTTGTCCCAACGCAGGCGGTTGATGCGCGGGAAGCGCATGGCGATGCCGGACTTGTGCCGCGTCGAGCGTTGCAGACCCTCGAAGGCGACCTCGAGCACGAGGCCCTGCGCCTTCTCGTGCGTCACCTCGCGCACCGGGCCGAAGCGGGCAAGCGTGTTGCGGCGGACGAAGCGGTCGATCTCGATCAGCTCCTCGTCGGTGAAGCCGAAATAGGCCTTGCCGACCGGCACGAGCTGGTCGTCGCCG
>JBQCFB010000620.1:0-12049 GCA_051959715.1 Pseudolabrys sp. | reverse complement strand
CACGCGCTGATCCTCGGCCGCGCCCAGACCGGCATCCAGGCGTTCATGTGAGCATCTCCCGTCATCCTGAGGTGCTCGGCGCTTTCGCGCCGAGCCTCGAAGGATCTGTGAATCCAATTGAGTCAGAGACCCTTCGAGGCTCGCTTCGCGAGCACCTCAGGGTGACGGGATAGGTAATGGACCCTCACACCGTCATGCTGCTCGCCGGCGTCGGCGTTCTCGCCGGCATGATCGCCTCGATCGTCGGCGGCGCGGCGGTGGTCGTTTATCCGGCGCTCATCGCGTCCGGCCTGTCGCCGCAATTCGCCGCCGCGTCAAACCTCGTCGCGCTGATGCCGGCGGCGATGCTCGCGGCGCTGTCCGATCGCTCGCAGCTGCCGCCCTTCAACCGCGCCTTCGTCGAACTGGTGATCGCCTCGGTGCTCGGCGCGGGCGCCGGCGCCATTCTGCTCATGAGCACGCCTGGCCGCGTCTTCGAGATCATCGTGCCGATCCTTCTCGGCGGTGCCACGGTCATCTTCGCGCTGGCCGACCGCATCAGCACGGCGATCCGCCGCCGCGCCGCGCACAAGGGCCGCACCATTTCGTTCGACGTCGGCAGCCTGAAGGTGCTGCTGCCCGTGTCGTTCTACGGCGGCTATTTCGGCGCCGGCGTCGGTGTGCTGCTGCTCGCCGTGTTCTCGATCGCCACCGGCGGCGACTATCGCTCCGCCAACGTCGTGAAGAACTTCGTCACCAGCCTGAACGGCTTCGTCGCGTCGGTGATCTTCATCAGCGAGGGCGCGGTCGCCTGGCCGCAGACCCTGTCGCTGATGGCCGGCATGGTCGCCGGCGGGCTGGCCGGCGCCTACGTCGCGCGCATCATCCCGCCGCGTGTCGCGCGCGGCATGATCGTGGTCGTCGGCGCCGCGCTGACGATCGTCTTCGCGAAACTGTACTGGTTCGATGCGTGAGCGATCAGCGCGCTTCGGCCTGCACCTGCCGCGCCAGTTCGACGACACGCTTCGTCATGGCGCTCGCCGGATCGCCGAGCGGGTCGATGACGGTGAAATGGTTGCCCGGCGGCGCCTCGTAGCGGGTCGTCGCCATGTCCTGCCGCCACGCCTCGGCAATGGTCTTGCTCTGCCGCAGGAATTCGCTCGATTCCTCCGCGCCGACGACGGCGTCGAGAATGCGTCCCGGCGGCACGCGCCAATAGATCGGCGAAAGATCGCGCGCACTCTTGTCGGTCAGCTTCAGGTCGGCGTTGACCGAGATCTTGGCGAGCGGCGCGAGATCGAACACGCCCGAAATCGCGTAGCCGGCCGGAACGAGGTCGTGCGGCGCGTCCGGCGCGATCGTCGTCCAGTCGGTCGCGGTGAGGCACGCGGTCAGATGGCCGCCGGCGGAATGGCCGTAGACCACGAACCGCTTCTTGTATTTCCGCCACAGGAACAGGCCGGCCGCGCGCATCTGCTCGACGATGTCGGCGATCGAGCACGTCGGGCACAGGTCGTAACCGGCGACGGCGACGGTGACGCCGTGTGCGTTCGGGCCCTTGGCCATCTGGCTGAAGCTGGAGGGATGCAGCGAACGCCACCAGCCGCCGTGGATGAACAGCGCCAGCGGCGTATCGGGCCCGTCATTGGCGGCGGGAAAGATGTCGAGCATCTGCCGCGGCGACGGTCCGTATTTGACGCCGAGCTCGGCCTTCGCCGACGCCTTGCGGTAGTCCGCGCCTTCGCGCTCCCAGCGCAGGAAGATCTCCGGATGGTCCGGAACGCGGGCCCGGTTGTTATATTCGACTTCGTAATCGACGCTCATGAACCCTCTCCGCAATTTCGCCCGCACAGTGCGGCAAAGGCCCGCCTGGGGCAAGGCGACAGGCGCGCCAAAAACGGCTAGATCAGCGGCATGAAGGTCGACGGCAAACCGATGCGGACGATCTGGGTCGAGGACGATGGCGCCGCCTGCGGCATCATCGACCAGACCCGGCTGCCGCACCGGTTCGAGACGTTGCGTCTCGAAACCGTCGAGGACGCCGCCCACGCCATCCGGTCGATGCAGGTGCGCGGCGCGCCGCTGATCGGCGCCGCCGCCGCCTACGCCATGTGGCTCGCCATGCGCGCCGACGCCTCCGACGAAACGCTCGAGCGCGCCTATGCGCTGCTCATCGCCACGCGGCCGACGGCAATCAATCTCAAATGGGCGCTCGATGAAATGACGGCAGTCTTGCGCAATCGTCCGCGCGCCGAGCGCGCCGCTGCCGCGCTCAAGCGGGCGCAGGACATCGCCGACGAGGACGTCGCCATCAACCAGGCAATGGGCCGCCACGGTCTCAAGCTGATCGAAGCCATCGCCGCGACGAAGAAGAACGGCGACCGCGTCAATGTGCTCACGCATTGCAACGCCGGCTGGCTCGCCACGGTCGATTGGGGCACGGCGACCGCGGCGATCTACATGGCGCACGACAAGGGCCTGCCCATCCACGTCTTCGCCGACGAGACGCGCCCGCGCAACCAGGGCGCGGCGCTGACCGCCTGGGAGCTCAATCATCACGGCGTGCCGCACACGGTGATCCCCGACAATACCGGCGGCCATCTCATGCAGCACGGCATGGTCGATCTCGTCATCGTCGGCACCGACCGCACGACCGCGAACGGCGACGTCTGCAACAAGATCGGCACCTACCTGAAGGCGCTCGCCGCGCGCGACAACAACGTGCCGTTCTACGTCGCGGCGCCGTCGCCCAGCATCGACTTCAAGGTCAAGGACGGCGTCGCCGAGATTCCGATCGAACAGCGCGGCGCCGAAGAGGTCTCGCACATTGCCGGCAAGACCGCCGACGGCCGCATCGAGACGGTGCAGTTGACGCCGGACGGCTCGCCCGTCGCCAACTACGCCTTCGACGTCACGCCGGCGCGGCTCGTCACGGGCCTCATCACCGAGCGCGGCGTTCTTTGCGCCAGCCGCGAGGCGCTGGCGACAGCGTTCCCGGAGCGCGCGTCATGACCATGCCCGCCCTCCTGGTGCCGGTCGACGGACGCCAGTCGGAGACGGCGCTGGCCGTCGCGCGCGGCACGGCGCGGCTTCTGCATGCGCATGGTTTCTCCGTCGTGAGCGAATTGCCGCTGCCCTCGGGCCGCCGCGCCGATCTCGTCGCGCTCGATGCCGCCGGCACGGTGTGGATCGTCGAGATCAAGTCGTCGGTCGCCGATTTCCGCGCCGACCAGAAGTGGCAGGACTACCGCATGCACTGCGACCGGCTGTTCTTCGCCACGTCGCTCGAGGTGCCGTGCGAGATATTCCCGCCCGACACCGGTCTCATCGTCGCCGACGCCTTCGGCGCCGACTTCAAATGCGATGCGCCCGAGCACAAGCTGCCGGCGGCGACGCGCAAGGCGATGATGCTGCTGTTCGCCCGCGCCGCTGCGCTGCGCTTGCAGTCGCTGATCGACCCGACCGGGCCTTACGGCGAGATGGAGTGAGTCGTCATTCCGGACGGCGCGAAGCGCCGATCCGGAAACCAGAGCCACGCCCCGGAATGACGGACGAGTTATTTCGGCGCGCGCTTCGCCAAGATCCGCTGCAAGGTGCGGCGGTGCATGTTGAGCCGGCGCGCGGTCTCCGAGACGTTACGGCCGCACAATTCGTAGATGCGCTGGATGTGCTCCCAGCGCACGCGGTCGGCCGACATCGGATTTTCAGGCGGCTCGATCTTTCGGTTGTCCTGCGCCAGCAGCGCGGCGACGACGTCGTCGGCGTCGCAGGGCTTGGCGAGATAATCGACCGCGCCGAGCTTCACCGCGTTCACCGCGGTGGCGATGTTGCCGTAGCCGGTGAGGATGATGCCGCGCGCCTCGGGACGGCGGCGCTTCAGCGCCGTGATGACGTCGAGGCCGGTGCCGTCGCCGAGCCGCATGTCGACGACCGCGAAGGCGGGCGCGGCCTGCTCGACCTGCGACAGGCCGTCGGCGACCGTTTCAGCGGTCGTGACGGCGAAGCCGCGGCTCTCCAGCGCCTTGCCGAGCCGTTGCAGGAACGAGCGATCGTCCTCGACCACGAGCACCGAGCGCTCGCCGGGGATCGGTTCGTTCCGCGTCTCGACCGTGTCGGCGGCCATGTCCATTTTGCAGCCTCGTCCTGTCCAATGGGCGATATTTAGCGGCACTCTAGCGCAAATAATGGCGGAAGGGCGCGGCATCAAGCCGCGGCTTGGCCCAGCGGGCGCTCGAAATCGGCCCGGTTCCAGCGCACGAAAATCGCCGCGCCACGCTCGGGAAGTTTGCGGTTCGAGAAGGAGAGGGTCGCTCCTGAGCGTTCCAGCAGCGTCTTGGCGATGAAGAAGCCCAGTCCGAGCCCGCTCGGCGCGTCGTCCTTGTCGAGGTCCGGCCGGCTGGTGACGTAGGGCTCGCCGACGCGGGCGATGATCTCCGGCGCGAAGCCGGGCCCGTCGTCGGTGATCGAGACGGACACCGTCTCCTCGTTCCAGTTCGCCGCGACCGTGACCCGGTCGGCGGCGAAGTCGACGGCGTTTTCCATGAGATTGCCGAGGCCGTAGAGCACGGCCGGATTGCGCGCGACGATCGGCTCGGGGCTGTCATTGCCGGCCGTTTGCACGTCGATGGCGACGCCGAAATTGCGATAGGGCGCGGCGACCTCTTCCATCAGCGCGGCGAGCGGCGTGCGGTCGAACGGTTCGCCGCTGGCCGAGAGCTGCGTGATCTTGGAGAGGATGTCGCGGCAGCGCTTGGCCTGCTCGCGCAGCAGGCGGACGTCGTCGCCGTGCGGCGCCTCGGCGGGGATGGCGTTCTCCAATTCCTTGGCGATGACCGAGATGGTCGAGAGCGGCGTGCCGAGCTCGTGCGCGGCAGCGGCCGCCAGCCCGTCGAGCGCGGAGAGATGCTGCTCGCGGGCGAGCACGAGCTCGGTCGCGGCAAGCGCGTCGGACAATTGCCGCGACTCCTCGGTGATCTGCCACGCATAGACGCCGATGAAGCCGATGGCGAGCAGGATCGACAGCCACACGCCGAACATGAAGATCGGCGGCAGGATCAACGGATCGTCCGGATCCCATGGCAGCGGATAATGCGTGAACACGAGCACGGTCGCGCAGGCAATGGCGAAGCCGCCGAGAATGACGGTGAAGCGCGGCGGCAACGCCGTCGCCGACAGAAGCACCGGCGCGAGGAAGAGGAAGGCGAACGGGTTCTGCAGGCCGCCGGTGAGATAGAGCAGCACGGCCAGTTCGGCGACGTCGAAGGCGAGCAGCCATGCGGCGCGGTCGGGCTCGAGCCGGCGCGTCATGTGGAAGCGCAGGCGCAGCGCGATGTTGAGCCAGGCCGACAGCGCGATCACCGCGAGGCAGGCCCAGAGCGGCAGCTCGAACTCGAGCCCGAAATAGACGACCAGCACGGCCGTGGTCTGGCCGATGACGGCGAGCCAGCGCAGCCGCACCAGCGTGTCGAGGCGCACGTTGCGGCGCGGATGATTGTGGGCGAGGTCGAGCGCGGACATGAGGCTCAGTCTATCGGGTCGTGCGTGGCGGCACCAATCGGCGGGGCAGGGACAAAACCGCGCGGCGCAGGGCTTGCGTTCGGCAGGCCGCGGCGTCACATCTGCCGGGCCTGTCCGGATCGCACATGCCCGTAAGCCCAGCCGCCATCGCCGTCGACCGCCTGGTCAAGCGCTACAAGACCGCCACGGCGGTGGACGGCATCTCGTTCGAATTGCCGCGGGGCTCCATCACCGGCCTCCTCGGCGGCAATGGCGCCGGCAAGACCACGACCATCGCCATGATCATGGGGCTGGTGATGCCGACCTCCGGCACGGTCAGCGTGCTCGGCGCAGCGATGCCGGACCAGCGCTACGACGTGCTGCACCGGATGAACTTCGAAAGCCCCTATGTCGACCTGCCGATGCGGCTGACCGTGCGGCAGAACCTGTCGGTGTTCGCGCAGCTTTACGCGGTCGCGGACACGGCCGGCCGCATTGCCGAGCTCGCCGCCGACCTCGACCTCACCGACCTGCTCGACCGGCCGACCGGCAAGCTCTCGGCCGGGCAGAAGACGCGCGTGTCGCTCGCCAAGGCGTTGCTCAACCGGCCCGACGTGCTGTTGCTCGACGAGCCGACCGCTTCGCTCGATCCCGACACGGCGGACTGGGTGCGCGGACGGCTCGAGCATTTCCGCAAGTCCAACAACGCCACGGTGCTGCTCGCCTCGCACAACATGAACGAGGTCGAACGATTGTGCGAGCGCGTCATCATCATGAAGCGCGGCCGCGTCGAGGATGACGACACGCCGGCACGCCTGCTCGCGCGCTACGGCCGCGATAACCTCGAGGAGGTGTTCCTCGACGTGGCGCGCGGCCGCGGCCATGCGGCGGAGGTAGGGCGATGAGGATGATGTGCCCGCCGCCGCTTCCGCAAACTCCGTTCATTCCCGCGAAAGCGGGAATCCAGTTAGGCAGCTCAGCGCGGGGTCCCCGCTTTCGCGGGGACGAACGGAGAGTGATATGACCTCCGCCTCCCTGCATCGCATCGGCGCGATGGTCCGCCGCTACTGGTATCTGCTGCGCTCGTCGTGGCCGCGCATCCTCGACCTCATCTATTGGCCGACGGTGCAGATGCTGATGTGGGGTTTCCTGCAGACCTACGTCGCGTCGAACGGCGGGTTTTTCGCGCGCGCCGGGGGCGTGTTCATCGGCGCGGTGCTGCTCTGGGACATCCTGTTCCGCGGCCAGCTCGGATTTTCAATTTCATTCCTCGAGGAAATGTACGCGCGCAACCTCGGCAACCTGATGATCTCGCCATTGCGGCCGGTCGAGTTCATCCTGTCGCTGATGATCATGAGCCTGGTGCGGTTGTCGATCGGCATGGTGCCGGTGACCATCCTCGCGATCTTCTTCTTCGGCTTCAACCTTTGGGCGCTCGGCTTCGCGCTCGCGGCGTTCTTCGTCAACCTGATCCTGACGAGCTGGTCGATCGGCATCTTCGTGTCCGGCGTTCTCCTGCGCAACGGCATGGGCGCTGAGAGCATCGCCTGGACGATCATGTTTCTCTTTCTGCCGCTCACCTGCGTCTATTATCCGGTGGCGGTGCTGCCGCACTGGCTGCAATACGTCGCCTGGTCGCTGCCGCCGACCTACGTTTTCGAGGGTATGAGAGCACTGCTCATCGACCACGTTTTCCGGGTCGATCTGATGCTCGAAGCGTTCCTGTTCAACGCCGTGCTCTTCGCGGGTGCGTCAATCGCCTTTTTGCTCCTGCTCAGGAGCGCCCGCGAGCAGGGCTCGCTCCTCCAGATGGGCGAATAGGCCAATAGATTCATCCGAAATGGCTGAAATACCTCATGTTTCACGCCATTATGCGGTGTAATTCTCCTGTTAAACCGAACGCCAACACCTTATCTGTATTGTTGACCGTATGACCAAAAAACGACAGTCTGCTGCACCGCAGCAGGGGTCGGGGCCGGACACGATGGCGATTGGCGAATTCGACGGCGCAGCGCGTTTTTCCGGTGAAGGTGGCCTGCTTCTCTCCACCCCGATGTACTGGCTGTACGAGATGGGACACGCGGCGCTCAGTCCCGCGCGCGCCTTCGCCGACGCGACCCGCCTCTATTATAAAAACCCGGCGAACCCGCTCACGCACACGACCTACGGCAAGTCCGTCGCCGCGGCGATGGAATTGTTCGAGCGTTCGACGCGGCGCTACGGCCGTCCCGACTGGATGATCGACGATACGGTCGTCGGCGGCGCACACGTGCCGGTGCACATCACCACCGTGTGGGAGCGTCCGTTCTGCCGCCTGCTGCGCTTCGAGCGCGCGCTGTCGCAGGCGCCGCGCCGGCCGCAGCCGAAGCTGCTGATCGTGGCGCCGATGTCCGGGCATTACGCGACGCTGCTGCGCGGCACGGTCGAGGCCTTCCTGCCCAATCACGACGTCTACATCACCGACTGGCGCAATGCGCGCGCCGTGCCGATGTCGGAAGGTTGCTTCGATCTCGACGACTACATCGATTACATCATCTCCATCCTGCACACGCTCGGCACCGACACGCACGTGATCGCGGTGTGCCAGCCATCGGTGCCGGTGCTCGCCGCCGTCGCGTTGATGGAAGCCGACAAGGATCCGTACGCGCCTGCCTCGATGGTGCTGATGGGCGGCCCGATCGACACGCGCATCAATCCGACCGCCGTCAACAAGGTCGCGACCGAGCGGAATATCGACTGGTTCCGCAATCATGTGATCACCAAGGTGCCGTTCCCGCATCCCGGCTTCATGCGCGACGTCTATCCGGGCTTCCTGCAACTGCACGGCTTCATGAGCATGAACCTCGATCGTCACATCGAGGCGCATCACAACCTGTTCACGCATCTCGTGAAGGGCGACGGCGATTCGGCGCAGAAGCACCGCGAGTTCTACGATGAGTATCTCGCGGTCATGGACCTGTCGGCCGAGTTCTATCTCCAGACCGTCGACACCGTGTTCATCCGGCACGCGCTGCCCAAGGGCGAGATGACCCATCGTGGCCGCCGCATCGATCCCGCGGCGATCACGCGGACGGCGCTGATGACGGTCGAGGGCGAGCACGACGATATCTCCGCCGTCGGGCAGACCGAGGCGACGCACCGCCTGTGCCCGAACATCCCTGACGACAAGCGCGTGCACTACATGCAGCCCGGCGTCGGCCATTACGGCGTCTTCAACGGCTCGCGCTTCCGTGCCGAGATCGCGCCGCGCATCGCCGACTTCGTGCTGTCGAACAACGGCACCGGCAAGGGCAGCCGCCGCGTCAACGGGCACTGAGTCCGGGCCATTGACCGCGCGCCCTCGCGCGCGACAATAAGCGGGCCGAATCGGGCCCGAGCTCATGCTGCGCCGTTTCCTGTCCCGCCGACCACCGCCGGAACCATCGTTCCTCACCGTCGCCTTCGACGGCGAAGTCTATGAGGTGCGCGTGCGCCGCCATGCGCAGGCGCGCCGCTACACGTTGCGCATCCACGCCGCGACGCGCGAGGTGCTGCTGTCCATGCCCATGCGCGGCAGCCTGCGCGAGGCCAATGTCTTCGCGCAGAAGCACGGCGCCTGGATCGCCGCGCGTCTCAAGCGCCTGCCGGGGCGCGCGCCGTTCGCCCATGGCGCGCTGGTGCCGCTCAGGGGCATTCCGCATCGCATCGAGCACCGCAGCGGCGCGCGCGGCACGGTCTGGGTCGAATGTGGCGACGACGGCGCCCAATTGCTCTGCGTCGCGGGCGAGGCGCCGCATGTGGCGCGACGCGTCCGCGACTATCTCAAGCGCGAGGCGAAGAAGGATCTGGAGCGCGCCAGCCGTGCTGCCGCCGCGGCGCTCGGCGTGGCGGTCAAGCGCATCTCGATCCGCGACCAGTCGAGCCGCTGGGGCTCGTGCTCGACCACGGGCGTGCTCTCCTATTCGTGGCGGCTGATCCTGGCGCCGCCCTTCGTGCTCGACTATCTCGCCGCGCACGAGGCGGCGCATCTCGTCGAGATGAACCATTCGCGCCGCTTCTGGCGGCTGGTCGAGGGCATCTATCCGGACGTCGCCGGCGCCAAATCCTGGCTCGACGCCCATGGCGGCGACCTGCACCGTTACGGGGCGGACGCGGCCTAGCCTTTCCAATTCGCTTCAGTTAGGGACTTGTCGTGGCCGGGCGATGCGCGGGCATGACAGGAAGAATTGGAATGCTCCGGCCCGGCACGTTTGCGCTCACGGCCCTGCTCGCGGCACTGACCGCAGTCGGCCCCCTGTCGACGGACATGTACCTGCCGTCGCTGCCCGACATCGGCCGCGACCTCGACGCCTCGACGGCGCAGGTGCAGCTCACCATTTCGGCGTTCCTCATCGGCTTCGCCTGCGGCCAGATCCTGTACGGCCCGGTGTCCGACCGGCTCGGCCGCAAGCCTGTGCTGCTCGCCGCGGTGGCGCTGTTCTGCGCCGCGACGATCGTCTGCATGCTGGCGACCTCGATCGACATGCTCATTCTCGCGCGCGTCGCGCAGGCGCTCGGCGGTTCCGGCGCGGTGGTGGTGACGCGCGCGATCGTGCGCGACCTTTATTCCGGCGCGCGGGCGGGGCGCGAGCTCTCGGTCATCAGCTCGGTGATGGCAGTCGCGCCGGTTCTGGCGCCGATCATCGGCGGGATGCTCCAGGCCGCGTTCGGCTGGCGCTCCATGTTCGTAGTGCTCGCCGTCGCAGGCATCGCCGCTTTCGCCGTCGTCTGGCTGCTGTTGCCCGAGACATTGCAGAAAAGGGACGACGCGGCATCCGCATCGTCGATGCTGCAATCCTATCGCGTCGTCTTGTCGAGCCGCGTCTTCCGCGCCTATCTCGGCATCGGCTCCTTCAGCTATGCCGGACTGTTCGCCTGGATCTCGGGCGCGGCCTTCGTGCTGCAAAATCTCTACGGGCTGACGCCGCTGGTGTTCGGCTTCGTCTTCGCCGTCGCGACCTTCGGCTATTTCAGCGGCACGACGATCGCCGCGCGCATCGTGACGCGCGTGGGTCTCGACGGCGTGATCGGCATTGGCAGCGTTGTGCTGGCGGTCGGCGGACTCATGGCCTGCGCCGCGGTGGCGCTCGGCCTGACGTCGTCGCTGTCGCTGGTCGTGCCGGTGGCGATCTTCCTGTGCGGCTTCGGCATGGTGCTGCCGCAGTCGATCGCCGGCGCCATCACGCCGTTCCCGGAGCGCGCCGGCGCCGCGTCGTCCCTGTTCGGCTTCGTGCAGCAAACCGGCGCCGCCGTCTGCGGCGCCATCGTGGCGTCGCTGCTCGGCCACGATGCCTGGCCGATGGTCGCGGCCATTGCGCTCATGGGCTGCATCACGCTCGCGCTCTGGATTGCGACGCGTGACGTGCGGCGGTCGAGGAAGTCGGCCTAGCGGCGGCCGAACAGGTTGTCGAGCAGCCAGCCGTCCATGCCGCTGCCGCCGCTGCGCGGAGCGGGCGCATTGCTCGACGTCTGGATCGCGCCCGGCGGTCGCGGCGCCATGCCGTCGGTTTCGTCCGCCTGCGATACGGGCTGCGGCTGGCCGCTGCCGAACAGGCCGGAGAAGAAGCCGTTGCCGTAGGACGTCGGCAGGCTGGCGACCGGCACGCCCTGGTGTGCGACGCGCATGACGCGGCTCCAGATGTCGACCGGCAGGCTGCCACCGGTAACGTGCTTGGTCGGCGTGCCGTCGTCATTGCCGAGCCAGACACCGGTGACGAGGTTCGGCGTGTAGCCGATGAACCAGGCGTCGCGGAAATCCTGGCTCGTGCCGGTCTTTCCGGCGGCGGTCCAACCCGGCAGCGAGGCTCTCCGCGCCGTGCCGATGGTCAGCGTCTGCTCGAGCATGGAGTTCATCATCGCCACGTACCGCTGATCGATGACGCGGCCGAGCTGCTCCTGCGGGAACGCGTAGAGCAGCTTTCCGCCTTTCGCGGTGATGCGGTCGATGACATGCGGCATCACGGCGAAGCCGCCATTGGCGAACGGTGTGTAGGCGCCGACCAATTCGAGCGGCGACACTTCCGACGTGCCGAGCGCGATCGAGGCGTTCGGCTCCAGCTTCGAAGCGATGCCGAGGCGATGCGCCGTCTGCGCCACAGCCTGCGGCGTGACTTCCAGCGTCAGCCGCACCGACACCGTGTTGAGCGACATGGCGAGCGCCTTCGATAAAGGCACCGGCCCGAGATACTGGTGCTCGTAGTTCTCCGGGGCCCAGCCGCGAACGTTGATCGGCTTGTCCTCGCGGATCGTGTCCGGAGTCAGGCCATGCTCGAGCGCGGTGAGGTAGACGAAGGGCTTGAACGAGGAGCCGGGCTGGCGCTTGGCGACGACGGCGCGGTTGAACTGGCTGTCGGCGTAATTGCGTCCGCCGATCAGCGCGCGCACGGCGCCGTTCGGCGTCATCGCCACCAGCGCGGCCTGCGACACGCCGGCCTTCGCGCCCTTCGCGGCCAGTTCCTCGTCGACGGCCTTCTCGGCGGTGGCCTGCAAGCCGGCGTCGATGCTGGTGCGGACGACGATGTCTTCCTCGACATGGCCGAGGATGTCGTTGAGCGCG
>JBQCFB010000619.1:0-6174 GCA_051959715.1 Pseudolabrys sp. | reverse complement strand
CGAGGCGTCGGCCTCGCGGGCGCCGACCCGTGCGACGCGGGTCGCAAGATCGGCGGTGAGGAACAGGCCGTGGAACGGAGCATTGCCGGCGGCCGCGCGGATGGCGTCGCGCTCGCCGGCGCGCGCATAGACGGCATCGGCAATGGCCGAGTGCCCGGCTGCCAGCACGCGCCGCGCCTTTTCGGCCAGCGCATCGTAAACCCGGCGTGTGAGCTCGGCCGTGTAGGTTTCCGGCGCCAGCCGGTCGGTCTCGGCGACGCCCATGAGCTGCTTGCGGATGATGTCGCTGCGCAGGACGACCGCGCCGGGCAGCGGCGGCACGTGCACCGCGAGCGCCGCCGCCAGCACCGACTTGCCGGTGCCCGAGAGGCCGCCGACGGCGACGAGCTGCGGCTTGGGCGGATCGATGAGCCGGCGGGCCAGCGTAAAATAATCGCGCGCGCTCTGCTCGGCCTGTGCGCGGTCCTTGGCGTGCGCGGCGCGCGCTGCCGTCACCTTGGCGCGGATCGCCGCGCGCACCGACAGGAACAGCGGTAGCGCCGCCAGCGCGTCGAGGTCGGCGTCGTGCGCGGTTTCGACGAGATAGCGGTTGAGCACGATGGTCGCCGCGCCGGCGAGGTCGCGCTCGATCAGGTCCATGAGCAGGAAGGCGAGATCGTAGAGCACGTCCGCGGTGGCGATGCGGTCGTCGAACTCGATGGCGTCGAACAACACCGGCGCGTCGTCGATGCGTACGATGTTGCCGAGATGCAGGTCACCATGGCAGCGGCGGACGCAGCCGTCGCGCTCGCGCGCCTCGAGCAGCGGCCGCACGCGCTCGAGCGCGGCCTTCGTCGCGCGCGACAGCGTCGCGACTTCATCCGGCGCAAACAGCGCCGGACTGTCGCACAGCTCGGCGTCGTTCTGCGTGACGATTTCGGCGAGCGCGGCGGCGAATCCGAAGCCATCGACCGGCGGCGCCTTGCCGTGCGCAGCGGCCACAGTGCGGCCGAGCCTGTCGGCGAGCGCATCGTCGATCGCGCCGCGCGCGGCGAGATGGTCGAGCGTCGCGGTCTCGTCGAACCGCGCCATCTCGACCGCCCACTCGACCGGCTCGCCTTTGCCGCCGAGCGCCAGGCGCCCGTCGGCCTCGCGCGTGATCGCGACGACGCGCCTGTAGATGGCGGGAGCGTAAGGCCGGTTGACCGCGATCTCGGCCTCGCATGCGGCCTTGCGCCTGGCGAGCGTGGTGAAGTCGAGGAACGGGAAGCGCACCGCGCGCTTGATCTTGAGGACATGGTCGCCGGCGAGGAAGACCGACGCGGCATGCGTATCGACACGGACGACCGTCGCGCCGCCATGGGTCGTAGAGGCTGCGAGAAAGTCGATGACGGCGTCCTGGTCGCTCATGAAGGGCAGGGCGGGCCTGATATAAATCAAAGGGCCGGGCGGGCCGGCATGACATAGACGGGGCGCAGTCTAGACGATGGAGGCCGTCCCGTGACGACGTTGCCGCACAATTTCAAGCGCATCCGGCTCAACCTCGCCCGCTCGAAGGAGTTTCCGCAGGGCTCGGGCCGGCACGGCTACGAATTCGTCGCGCCGCTCAAGGCCGACGGCCACATCGACGACGCGCAGTGGAAGAAGGATCGTGCGCATTGCCGGGTCCGCCGCTTCTGGGGCACGGAGGCGGACGAGGTCGGCTTCCTCGTACACAAGCCGGGCGGGCCGGAGCACGGCCGCTGGGTGTTCGATTACGACCAGACGGCCGATACCGACGACGAGAGCGGTTACCGCTTCGGCGCTCATGTCTTCCGGCCGGGCGAATATGTCTCGATCCGGGACGAGGACGGCGCCATGCATACCTTCCAGGTCGCCTCGGTCGAGGCGGCCACCTGACGCCTTACCGAAAGGCAATGTTCGCAAGCGAACCCGGGAACCGTTCGTGCGTTGAGGCCAAGGGGCTTCATCGTCACGAGAACGATTACGTATGCTCGCGCTTACCGTCCTCCCCGGCCTGCCGAATTCCATTGAACTGACGACCGTATCGGAGCCGCCCGAGAGCGACGGCGACGTGTTGGTCAAGGCACTGGCGCTCGGCGTCTGCGGCACCGATCGCGAGATCATCCGCGGCGACTACGGAACGGCGCCGCCCGGCGAGGAGCGCCTGATTCTCGGCCATGAATCGCTCGGCCGCGTCGAGGCCGCGCCCGCCGGCTCCGGCTTTGCGAAAGGTGATCTCGTCGCCGGTATCGTGCGCCGGCCCGATCCCGTGCCATGCCCAGCCTGCGCCGCCGGCGTTTGGGACATGTGCCGCAACGGCCAGTACACGGAGCGCGGTATCAAGGAGCGGAACGGCTACGGCTCGGAGTTCTTCCGCGTCGAGCCCGACTTCCTGATCAAGCTCGATCCCTCGCTCGGCATGCTCGGCGTGCTCATGGAGCCGACCAGCATCGTCGCCAAGGCCTGGGAGCACGTGCGCCGTATCGGCGAGCGTGCGCCGGCGTGGAAGCCGCGCGTCGCGCTCGTCACCGGCGCGGGGCCAGTCGGCCTGCTCGCGGCGCTGATCGGCGCACAGATGGGGCTCGAGATGCACGTACTCGACCGCAACGATCACGGGCAGAAGCCGAAGCTGGTCGCCGCGCTCGGCGCCAAATTTCACACCCGGCTCGACGACACGCCGTGCCCCGACATCGTCATCGAGTGCACCGGCGCGCCGGCCCTCATCGTCGACGTGTTCAGCCGCACCGCGCCCGACGGCATCGTGTGCCTCGCCGGCGTCTCCTCCGGCGGTCGGGAATTTCCGCTGGACGTCGGCAATCTCAACCGCAGCATGGTGCTGGAGAATCACGTCGTGTTCGGCTCGGTCAACGCCAACCGCGGGCACTACGCGGCGGCGGCGCAGGCGCTGGCCAAAGCCGACCGCGACTGGCTTTCCGGCGTCATCACGCGCCGCGTGCCGCTCGAGCGCTGGCGCGAGGCATTCACGGGACAGGAGGACGACATCAAGGTGATCGTCGATTTTACCGCATGAGCGGGCCCGCGGCGAAACCATCCCCGATTGAAGACTATGCCATGATCGGCGATCTCGGCACGGCCGCGCTGGTCTCGCGCGAAGGCTCGATCGACTGGCTGTGCTGGCCCCGTTTCGATTCCGACGCCTGCATGGCGGCGCTGCTCGGCACGTCCGAGCACGGGCGCTGGCAGATCGCGCCCAAGGAAACGGGCGCGCGCATCACGCGCCGCTACCGGCCCGATACGCTGATCCTCGAGACGCGGTTCGAGACCGACGAAGGCGCCGTGACGCTCATCGACTTCATGCCGGCGCGCCGCGGCAATTCGCACATCATCCGCATCCTGAAAGGCGAGCGCGGCAGCCTCACCTTCTGCACCGAGCTCGTCGTGCGCTGCGGTTATGGTGCGATCGTGCCCTGGGTGACGCGCATCGACCCGCAGACTTTGCGCATCGTCGCTGGCCCGGACATGGTGGTGCTGCGCACGCAGGTGAAAGTGCGCGGCGAGAACCTCAAGACCGTCGGCGAAGTCACAGTCAATGCCGGCGATGAGGTGCCGTTCGTGCTCTCCTATGCGGGGTCGCACGAGGCTCTGCCGGAAGAGTGCGACGCGCGCGAATGCCTGGCGGCGACCGAGGAGGGCTGGCGCGACTGGGCGCAGCGCAACAAGATTGACGGCCGCTACAAGGAGGCGGTGACGCGCTCCTTGATCACGTTGAAGGCGCTCACCTACCTGCCGACCGGCGGGATGGTGGCGGCGCCGACGACGTCGCTGCCGGAATCGATCGGCGGCGCGCGTAACTGGGATTACCGCTTCTGCTGGCTGCGCGACGCGACGCTGACGCTGCTCGCGCTGATGAACGCCGGCTATTACGACGAGGCGCACAAATGGCGCGACTGGCTGTTGCGCGCGGCCGCCGGCACGCCGCAGCAGATCCAGATCATGTACGGCCTGCGCGGCGAGCGGCGGCTGACCGAATGGGAGGTGCCGTGGCTGCCGGGTTACGGCGAGTCGAAGCCCGTGCGCATCGGCAACGCCGCGCACAACCAGCGGCAGATCGACGTGTTCGGCGAGGTCATGGATGCGCTGCATCAGGCGCGCGCCGGAGGGCTGGGCACCAACGAAGCCGGCTGGGATTTGCAGCAGGAAATTCTCAAGCACGTCGAGCGCGTCTGGCCGCGGCGCGACGAGGGCATCTGGGAGGTGCGCAGCGGGCGCGAGCACTTCACCTATTCCAAGACGATGGCCTGGGTGGCGTTCGACCGCGCCATCAAGAGCGCGGAAATGTACAAGCTGCCGGGGCCGCTGGCGCACTGGCGGCGCATTCGCGACGAGATCCACCAGGACGTCTGCACGCGCGGCTTCGACGCCGAGATGAATTCTTTCGTACGCGCCTATGGCTCGAAGGAGCTCGATGCGAGCCTCCTTCTTTTGCCGGCGATCGGCTTCCTGCCGCCGGACGACCCACGCATTCTCGGCACGGTCGAAGCGATCGAGCGCGATCTCATCGTCGATGGTCTCGTGGTCCGCTACGACACCGAGAAATCGGAAGACGGCATCGCGGGCGGGGAGGGCGTGTTCATCGCCTGCAGCTTCTGGCTCGTCGACGCCTATCTCATGCTCGGACGCCGCAAAGAGGCGGAGGCGCTGTTCGAGAAGCTGCTCGCCCTGCGTAACGATGTCGGCCTGCTGAGCGAGGAATACGCGCCGGTGTCGCAGCGGCTGGTCGGCAATTTCCCGCAGGCCTTCTCGCACCTCGCGCTGGTCAATACGGCCAGCAATCTTGCGCACGGTGAAAAGCCGGCCGAGCAGCGCGCGGAAGTGAAGGTCAACGGCAAGGAAAAGACCAAGGTGTGAAGGCGGGGTCTATTGACCGCCCGCCGTCCGGACGTGGAAAGTCCGCGCTCGCCGCCGTCACCAGGCGGTCCAGTCTCGAAGGAGAAAGCGCGTGCTACTCGACGTCCGCACCTACACCTGTCATCCGGGCCGCATGGCGGCGCAGCTCGAGCTCTATCAGAAATTCGGCTATCCAGTGCAGCTGCGCTACATGGGCGAGCCGCTGATGTACGCGACCGCCGAAAGCGGCGAGCTCAACACCATGACCCACGTCTGGGTTTATGCCAGCGCCGCCGACCGCGAAGAGAAACGCGCGCGCATGGCCAAGGATCCGGCCTGGAAGACCTATCTCGCCGAGAACGTGAAGGCCGGCAACATCGCGGCGCAGCGCACAGTGCTGATGACGCCGACGTCGTTCGCGCCGCCGATCGGCATGCCGAAGATCCACAGCTGAGCGGTCAGCGCGCGGTCTCCGTGAGGCCGGACGGCGGTCCATCGATCGCCGTCCAGCCGCCGTCGACCGCAAGCGCCGTGCCGGTGACGTAGCTCGACGCATCGGAGGCTAGGAATGCGACCGCCGCCGCCACTTCGGAGGGCGCGCTCCAGCGGTTGAACACCGTGTGCGCGGCGAGCTTGTCGAAGATCTCCGGCCGCGCCTTCAACGGTTGCACCAGCGCCGTATCGACGATGCTCGGCACCACCGCGTTGACGCGCACATTGTGTTGTCCGAGCTCCGAAGCGAGCCCGCGTACGAGCTGCGTCAGCCCGGCCTTGGTCGCGCCATAGATGGCGAGCCCCGGCTCGAGCGTGGTCGCGCGCATCGACGATGTGGCGATCAGGGAGCCGCACTTCTGGTCGCGCATGATGCGACCGAAGGCCCGCAGGAACAGGAACACGCCGCGCAAATTGAGCGAGACGATGCGGTCGAACTCGTCGTCGGTGTAATCGAGAAACCATTTTCGAATGTGCATCGCCGGGGTGGTCACGGCGATGTCGACGCGGCCGCGCGTCGTCGCCGCGGCGGCGAGCCGGGCGACGTCCTCCGCCGCGCCGGCATCGACGACATGGGCTTCGCCGCCGATCCCGGCGGCGGTGCGTTCGACGCCGGCACGGTCGCGATCGGCGCAGATCACCGATGCGCCCAGCGCAGCGAGTGCCTCGGCCGAGGCCTTGCCGATGCCGGAGGCGGCGCCGAGCACGACCGCGGTCTTGCCCGAGAGATCGAACAGATCGCGGTACCGCGCGAGGCGCTCGGGCGTGTCGTCTGCCGTGTCGGTCATGGTTCCCCTTCGTCTCCGGCCCGGATTGGCGTGCGCTGCCCCGATCGTCTATAGCTTTGCGGTT
>JBQCFB010000618.1:0-2716 GCA_051959715.1 Pseudolabrys sp. | reverse complement strand
GGTGCGCATGGTGCCGTACAAGGACGGCAAGGCGAACCGCGGCCATTCCTGCGTCAAGGGACGCTTCGCCTGGGGCTACGCCAACCACAATGAGCGCATCCTCAAGCCGATGCTGCGCGAGAAGATCACCGACCCGTGGCGCGAGGTCACCTGGGACGAGGCGATCGCCCGCGTCGCCTCCGAGTTCAAGCGCATCCAGAAGACCTACGGCAAGGACTCGCTCGGCGGCATCACCTCGTCGCGCTGCACCGATGAAGAGACCTTCCTGGTGCAGAAGCTCGTGCGCGCCGGCTTTGGCGTCAACAATGTCGATACCTGCGCCCGCGTCTGCCACTCGCCGACCGGCTACGGCCTCGCCAACACCTTCGGCACCTCGGCCGGTACGCAGGACTTCGACTCGGTCGAACACACCGACGTCGTCATCATGATCGGTGCCAATCCGGTCGACGCGCATCCGGTGTTCGCCTCGCGGCTGAAAAAGCGACTGCGTGAGGGCGCCAAGATCATCGTCATCGATCCGCGCGCCACCGATCTGGTGCGTTCGGCGCATATTGAGGCGTCGTATCACCTGCCGCTGCTGCCCGGCACGAATGTCGCAATGCTCACTGCGCTGGCGCACGTCATCGTCACCGAGGGTCTCGTCGACGAAGCGTTCGTGCGCGAGCGCTGCGAGGCGGACGCATTCCAGCACTGGCGCGATTTCGTCGCCGATCCAAAGAACAGCCCCGAGGCCGTGGCGAAAATCACCGGCGTCGCTGCCGAGTCGATCCGCGCCGCCGCGCGCCTGTTCGCCACCGGCGGCAATGGTGCGATCTATTACGGGCTCGGCGTCACCGAACACAGCCAGGGTTCGACCGCCGTCATGGCGATCGCCAACCTCGCCATGGCGACCGGCAACATCGGACGCCAGGGCGTGGGGGTGAACCCGCTGCGCGGCCAGAACAACGTGCAGGGCTCGTGCGACATGGGCTCGTTCCCGCACGAGCTCTCCGGCTACCGGCACATCGCCACCGACTCCGTACGCCAGTTGTTCGAGAAGGACTGGGGCGTCACGCTCGACAAGGAGCCGGGCCTGCGCATCAACAACATGCTCGACGCCGCGACGGACGGCTCGTTCAAGGGCATCTACATCCAGGGCGAGGACATCCTCCAGTCCGACCCCGACACCAAGCACGTCGCCGCCGGCCTCGAGGCGATGGAATGCGTTGTCGTGCAAGATCTCTTCCTAAACGAGACCGCGCGCTACGCCCACGTCTTCCTGCCGGGCTCCACGTTCCTCGAAAAGAACGGCACCTTCATCAATGCCGAGCGCCGCATCCAGCTCGTCCGCAAGGTGATGACGCCGAAGAACGGCTACGAGGACTGGGAGATCACCTGCATGATCTCCAATGCGATGGGCTATCCGATGCACTATTCGCATCCGTCCGAGATCATGGACGAGATCGCGCGGCTGACGCCGACCTTCTCGGGCGTGTCGTTCAAGCTGCTCGAGGAGGTCGGCTCGGTGCAGTGGCCCTGCAACGAGAAAGCGCCGCTCGGCACGCCGATCATGCACATCGACCAGTTCGTGCGTGGCAAGGGTCGATTCCTGATCACCGAATACATGGCGACCGACGAGAAGGTCGGGCCGCGCTTCCCGCTGCTGCTGACCACCGGCCGCATCCTGTCGCAATACAATGTCGGCGCGCAGACCCGACGTACGGACAACGTCGTCTGGCATGCCGAGGACCGTCTTGAGATCCATCCGCACGACGCCGAGGTGCGTGGCGTCCGCGACGGTGACTGGGTCAGGCTCGCCAGCCGCTCCGGAGAAACCACCCTGCGCGCGCTGGTGACGGAACGCGTGGCGGCGGGGGTCGTTTACACGACCTTCCACCATCCCGACACGCAGGCCAACGTCGTCACGACCGACTACACCGACTGGGCGACCAACTGCCCCGAGTACAAGTGCACGGCGGTGCAGATCTCGCCGTCCAACGGTCCGTCGAAATGGCAGGAGGATTACGCCGACCTCACGCGCAAGAGCCGGCGCATCGCCGGCGTCCAGGCGGCGGAGTAGGCGCGTGCTTGAGCCGATCCGTCACGTTGCCTGCGAGGTCCGGCGCGGCCATCGCAGTGCGCCGGGTCAGCGCGCCATCCCGGAGGAGACGGCGGTCGCCTTCACCTATAACGGCACCTCCTATGCCGTGATGATGGCGACGCCGCAGGATCTCGAAGACTTCGCCGTCGGGTTCAGCCTGTCCGAGCGCATTATCGAGACGCCCACCGATATCGAGGCGATCGAGGTGATCGAGCAGGATATCGGCATCGAACTGCGCATACGGCTCAAGGAACCGCATTCCCGCGCCTTGCAGGAACGCAGGCGCTATCTCGCCGGTCCGACCGGTTGCGGCCTGTGCGGCATCGAGTCGCTGGAGGAGGCGGCGCGCCCGCCGGTCCCCGTCGACCGGGACGTCGAATTCGCGAGCGACGAGATCATGCGGGCGCTGCACACGCTCGACAGCTTGCAATCCTTGAACGCGCGGACCCGCGCTGTGCACGGCGCCGCATTCTATCTTCCGCCGCAGGGCCTGGTGGCGATCCGCGAGGACGTCGGTCGGCACAACGCGCTCGACAAGCTGGTTGGTGCGCTGGCGCGTACGGGACTATCCGGATCACGCGGCTTCGCGCTCGTCACGAGCAGGCTGTCGGTCGAGATGATCCAGAAGGCGGCGTC
>JBQCFB010000617.1:0-3278 GCA_051959715.1 Pseudolabrys sp. | reverse complement strand
CTCGATCCGGCCGATTCCGCCGATCACGACGATGAAAATCACGAAGGCGGTCCAGTCGTTTACGCTGAACGCCGTGTCCGGCGAGATGCGGAGCTTCATGAAGAAGATCAATGCACCGACCATGCCCGTCCCAATAGCGGTCAGGACGTAGACAGCGAACTTCAGCCGCCAGACGTCGATGCCGCTGCTCTGTGCCGCCACTTCATTGTCGCGCACGGCGGTGAGCGCGAGGCCGTGGCGCGAGCGCAGCAGTGCGACGATCCCTATGAGCACGAGCGCCATCAATCCGAAGGCCAGCCAGTAGGTTTCGAGCTCGCGCATGGTGCGGCTCGGCGCCATGGCCAGCACGACCGAGGCCGGCAGGCTGATGCCGGAGCCGCCGCCGAGCGCGGACACCTGCGAGGCGAGGAGGCGGAAGACTTCGGCCACGACCCAGGTGCCGATGGCAAAATACGCGCCGCGCAGACGGAAGATGAGCGCGGCGACCGGCACGGCGACGATCGCCGAGACGGCGCCCGCGACAACGATGGCGACGATGGGATGGATGCCGCCGAACATGGCCAGCGCGAACAGCAGATAGCCGCCGAGCCCGACGAAGGCCTGCTGGCCGACCGAGACCAGCCCGGCATAGCCGGCGAGCAGATTCCACAAGCTCGCCAGCGCGACGAAGGTGAACATCTCAGCCAGCAGCCGCAGCGTCAGCCGATCCGCCCATGCGGGCGCGGCGGCGAGCGCGATGGCCGCGGCCGCAATCAGCGCGACGCCGATACGGCTCGACGTCGTGGCGTGCGCAACGCGGCTCATCCCGACACCTTCGGAAACAGGCCCTGCGGGCGCAGCGCCAGGATGATGAGGAAGGCGATATGGCCGGCCAGCAATTGCCAGCCGGGATCGATCTGCGCGCCGACAGCCTGCGCCACGCCAAGGATGACGCCGCCCGCGAGCGTTCCCCACAGATTGCCGAGGCCGCCGATGATCACCGCCTCGAAGCCGAAGATAAGGCGCGCCGGTCCGATGGACGGATCGAAATTGGCGCGCACGGCGAGAAAGACGCCCGCGACGGCGACGACGGCGAGCGACAGCGCCATGGCCACTGCGAAGACATGGCGCGTGTCGAGGCCCATCAATTGCGCGACCGACGGGTCGTCCGATGTCGCGCGGAAGGCGCGGCCGAGCGCGGTGCGGTAGAACACGAGCTGAAGTCCGCCGATGACGCCGACCGCGACGATGAACTGGAGCAGCGGCAAAACGCCGATCCACAATCCTTGCGTCACCTGCAACGTCGCGACTTCGATGGCGCCGGCCTGGAGCTTGCGGCTATCCGCGGTGAAGAACTCGAGCAGGCCGTTCTGGATGATGATCGACAGGCCGAAGGTGACGAGAAGCGGCGGCAGGAGGTCGTCGCCGAGCGTTCGGTTCAAGAGGCCGCGCTGAAGGGCGTAGCCGATCAGCGCCATCGCCGGCACCACGACGATCAGTGAGACCAGCGGATTGACGCCGAGCGCGGTGGTCGCCATCAGCGCGACGTAAGCGGCGAGCACGATCAGGTCGCCATGCGCGATATTGACGAGGCGCATGACGCCGAAGATCAGCGACAGGCCGGCGGCGAACATGGCGTAGAGGCCGCCGGTCAGCACGCCTTGCAGGATGACGTTGAGCCAGAGCATCGCGCTCACACCCCGAAATAGGCGGCCGAAATCGCCTCGCGCGTCAGGCTGGAAGACGCGCCCGCGAGCGCGACCCGCCCTTCCTGGAGGCAATAGACCCGCGCCGCCGCGCGCAGCGCCTGCACGATGTCCTGCTCGACGATGACGACGGCCAGTCCGTCGCGCACGATATCGGGCAGGCGGGCATAGATGTCGCGCACGACGATCGGCGCCAGGCCGAGGCTGATCTCGTCGCAGAGAAGCAGCCGCGGATTGGCCATCAGCGCGCGGCCGATGGCCGCCATCTGCTGCTGGCCTCCGGAGAGCGCGGTCGCCGGCACGTCGCGGCGTTCCGCGAGCACGGGGAAGAGTTCATAGATCCGCGCCAGCGTCCACGGGCCCGGCCGCCGCGATTGTCCGCCGATCAGCAGGTTCTCTTCCACCGACAGCGACGGGAACAGACGCCGTCCTTCCGGCACCAGCGAGACGCCGCGCTTGACCGCGGCGAAAGCGGGGGCGCGCGCTATGTCGTCGCCGGCAAAGGCGATTGCGCCCGTCCGCGGGTGCATCAGGCCGGCGATGCATTTGAGGAGCGTCGACTTTCCGGCGCCGTTGGCGCCGATCACCGCGACGACCTGCCCGGCATCGACCGCGAGCGTGATGCCGAACAGCGCCTGGAAGTCACCGTAGAAGGCGTCGATGCTTTCGACGCGGAGGAGGGGCTCACGCATCGGCGGCGATCCCCATGTAGATTTCCGCCACCTGCGGGCTCCTGATCACCGCGTGCGGCTCGCCGTCGGCGATGAAGCGGCCGCCGTGCAGCACGACGAGACGATCGATGACCGCGGTGAGCGCGTGCACGACGTGCTCGATCCAGACGATCGACACGCCGGAGGCGCGCACGTTCTTGATCAACGCGACCAGCGCGACGCACTCATGTTCTGTCAGCCCGCCGGCGACCTCGTCGAGCAGGAGGACGCGCGGCTTGGTGGCGAGCGCGCGCGCAAGCTCGAGCCGTTTGCGGTCGAGCAGGGTCAGCGCGCCGGCGCGCATGTTGGCTTTCGCCGCGAGACCGCAGCGCGCGAGCAAATCGGCGCAGCGGTCGTAGACGGCGGCTTCGCGCTCGCCCGCACCGAAGGCGGCGGCCACGACGACGTTCTCGAACACGGTCATGCCGGCGAATGGCTGCGGGACCTGGAACGAGCGCGCGAGGCCCTTGCGGCAGCGGTGCTGCGGCGGCAGTGCGGTGATGTCCTCGCCGTTGAAGAGGACGCGGCCGCCGTCCGGTTTCACCGTGCCGGTGGCGATGCCGAACAAGGTCGTCTTGCCGGCGCCGTTCGGGCCGATGATGCCAAGCGCCTCGCCCTCGCGCAGCGAAAGATCGACGCCGTCGGCGACGATCACGGCGCCGAAGCGTTTGGAGATGGTTTCGAGCGAGAGGAGGGGCATGGGGTTTCCACAAGCGCGGCGTGCTCCCTCTCCCCGCGTGCTGGGAGAGGGTTGGGGTGAGGGGGCGTATCCTTTCGCCCGAGCGTATCGAAGTGGGGGGGGGGGGGCGGGGGCGGGCGGAGGGCTCGGCGGGTGGGCGGGGTGCCGGCACACCGAACCCGCACGAGGGTGCCGTAGAAAGCA
>JBQCFB010000616.1:0-10851 GCA_051959715.1 Pseudolabrys sp. | reverse complement strand
GGCGACATGGCACCGTCTTAGCCGCTTCGACCGCGCTTTGTCGCGGTCCGGACAGACCCATGCACAGCGGATTCAACCTGCGGCGGCGGCTTGTTCCCGTAACGCGCGGCGCGGGCCGGTGCGGCGATGCGACGCCCAAGGAGGCGGCGAGCCGGACGGAACAGCGTCAGCGAGCGCACGTTAAGACCCGCGTAAGCATGTGGGCGCCGGGCTGACGGGGCGCGCCTCTCATCACCATCCAGAGGCAGGAGAATTGAAATGACCTTCAAACAGGTTCGCCTGGCGGCGCTGGCAGCGACGCTGCTCGCCGGCACCGCGACGTTCGCATATGCACAGTCGAGTTCCTCGTCCATGGGCGCCGGCGGCTCGTCCGCCAAGCAGGGCGAATCCTCGTCGACAATGGGCACCGGCGCGTCCTCGGCGACCAAGTCCGACAAGGGCTCGAGCGCGTCCTCGACCATGGGCACCGGCGCTTCGACCGCCGGCAAGAACGACTCCTCGTCCGCGGCAAGCGGCGGATCGGCGGCCAAGGCCGGCGACACCAGCAAGGACAAGAGCGCCGAGAAGAAGGACGAGAAGAGCGACAAGTCCGCGTCTCAGGACAAGGCGTCCGACAAGAAGGCGGCATCCGACAAGGCGGCCGCCGACAAGAACAAGGCCTCGACTGCCGGGACCGGCGACTCGAAGGCCGCCTCCTCGCCGAACAAGGCGAACGCCAACTCCGCCAACAGCACCACCGGCAAGTCGGACACCAAGGACTCGAAGGCTTCTTCGGCGTCGTCGTCCTCGGCGAATGCGAGCGCGACCGTCAATCTGACGACGCAGCAGAAGACGGTGATCAAGAACACCGTCATCAACAACAAGAGCGCCCCGCGCGTGACCAGCGTGAACTTCAACGTGAGCGTCGGCACGGTGGTCCCGACCACGGTGCGCTTCGCGCCGCTGCCGGCGAGCATCGTCGAGATCCACCCGGCCTGGCGCGGCTACGATTACTTCGTCTACAACGAGGAAGTGATCATCATCGAGCCGCACAGCCACAAGATCGTCGAGGTCATCATCGTCTCGTAAGGCTGGCCGCTTAAGCCAATGCAAGCCCTCGCGCGTTCACGCGCGGGGGCTTCTCGTTCGGCCGAAACCTATTTCGGCGGCGGCAGCGACTTGATGTAGACGGCCATGGCGTGGCGGTCGGCGTCGGAAAGCTGGGCCGTGTTGCGCACCACATCGACCATGGGCCCGCCGACGCGGTCGGAATCGGGCGTGTCGCCCGTCGTCAGCGTGGCGACGAAGTCTTCGACCTTCCAGTCGGCGAGCTTGTCCTGGCGGATGCTCGGAACGCCGCCCTGGTCGGTCGGACTCGGGCCGCCGTCGAAACGGCGGCTTTCGACGACGGCGCCGAGAATGTTGCGGGGAGAATGGCATTCCGCGCAATGGCCGGGCGCGTTCACGAGATAGGCACCCCTGTTCCACTCGGCCGACTGTCCCGGATCGGCCGTGAAGGTCTGGTCGGCGAAGAACAGCAGTTTCCAGACGCCGACGGCGCGGCGGATGTTGAACGGAAACTTGAGCGCGTGCGGCGGCGCGCGGCCTTCGACCGGCGGCAGCGTCTTCAAGTATGCGAACAGGTCGCGGATGTCGTCGATGCGCATGCGCGCGTAGGACGGATACGGAAACGCCGGATAGAGATGCGAGCCGTCCGGCGCCACGCCCCGCGTCATGGCGGTGACGAAATTGGCTTCGGTCCACGCACCGATGCCGTCCTTCGGGTCGGGCGAGATGTTCGGCGCGTAGAATTCTCCGAACGCCGTATGCAAGCGCAGACCGCCGCCGAGCCGCGTCGCGTCCTTCTGCTTCTGCGTCATGTGGCAGGACGAACAACCGCCGGCGAGGAACATCGTGCGGCCGTTGGCGAGGTCGGGCGTGCGCGCCGCAAGCGATCCCGCCGCCACGCTCTGCGGCGCGGTCAGAATCCAGAGAGCCGCCGCGGCGAGGATGGCCGCGGCGATCGCCGTTATGAGAAGTTTACGGAGCAGAAGTCCCCTCTCCCGCGGCGCCCTCAACGCTGCGACAGACGGTAGTCTTTGTGGCAATTATCGCAAGCGTCGTTGACGGGCGCGAAGGCGATCTTCAGGTCGTCGAGCGAATTGCGCGCCTTGGCGCGGTTCTCGGCGACGGCCTTGCCGAACGCGGCCGCCTTCGCGTCGAAGTCCTGCTTGTGGTCCCAGATCGCCGGCGCCGCGCGGGTCTTCTGTCCGGTCTTCGAGTCGGGCGGAAACTGAGCCGGGAGCTTCTGCGCCGTCTCGGCCCATTGCGCGAAGGCGGCGTCGACCTTGGCGGGATCGAACGGCTGCTGGCCGCGGATCATCTGCGAGACGTTGCGGGCGTTGTCGTTGTTGCCCTTCATCAGGCCCATGCGCGTCGCGATCGGATCGGACTGGGCGAGAACGGATGTCGCCATGGCCGCCGCCGCAAGGCTGGCCGCCAGAACCCAACGGAATGTCATCGACTTCCCCTTCAAATTGCCATCTGCCAGATAGCAAACATTCGGGGGCGGCCGCTTATTCCGCCGCGACCTGCCTGGCCGCCTGGATCGCGGTCCAGATCTTGAGCGGCGTCGCCGGCATGTCGATCGCGCGGATGCCGTAGGCCCGATCGAGCGCGTCGATCACCGCATTCATGACCGCGGGACATGAACCGATCGCGCCGGCCTCGCCCGCCCCCTTCACCCCGAGGGGATTGGTCTTGCACGGCACGTTCAGCGTCTCGAACACGAAGTCCGGCGTGTCGTGCGCGTGCGGCATGGCGTAGTCCATGAACGAGGCGGTGACGAGCTGGCCCGAGGACGCGTCATAGACCGTGTCCTCCATCAGCGCCTGGCCGATGCCCTGCACCGTCCCGCCGTGCACCTGGCCGGCGAGCAGGATCGGGTTCAGCGTGGCGCCGAAGTCGTCGACGATGACGTAGGTAATGATGCTGGTCGCGCCGGTGTCCGGATCGATCTCGACCTCGGCGATGTGGGTGCCGTTCGGATAGGTCGGCACGTCCGGATTGAAGTCGCTGTCGGCCTTGAGCTTCTCCGGCGTCGCCGACGGATGCGCGGCGAGATCGGCGAAGGAGATGGCGCGGTCGGTGCCGGCGACGCGGACGCTGGCGTCGACGATCTCCATGTCGCCCGCGGAGGCTTCGAGCGCCTCGGCGGCAAGATCCTTCAATTGCTCGGCGAGGGTCTTCGAGGCGCGGTCGACCGAAACGCCGCCGACGGGAATCGAGCTTGAGCCGCCGGTGCCGGCGCCGGTCGGGATCGCCGCGGTGTCGCCCTGCACGACGCGCACGCGCTCGGGCGGGATGTCGAGCCGCTCGGCGACGAGCTGCGCGTAGGACGTGGCGTGCCCCTGCCCCGACGACTGCGTGCCGATCAGCACGGTGATGCCGCCGTCGCGGTCGAGCATGACATGCGCGGTCTCCGGCCCGTTGCCGCCGCAGGCCTCGACATAGGTGCCGATGCCGATGCCGCGCACCTTGCCGGCGCGCTTTGCTTCACGCGCGCGCTTTCCGAAATTGTCCCAGTCGGCGAGCGCCTGCGCGCGCGCCATGGTCGCGGCGAAATCCCCGGAATCGTAGACCTTGCCGGTCGGCGTCGTGTACGGAAGCGCCTTCGGCTTGATCAGGTTCTTGCGGCGGATCACGTCCTGCGTCATGCCGAGCTCGCGCGCCGCATGATCGACCGCACGCTCGATGAGATAGGACGCCTCCGGCCGTCCCGCGCCGCGATAGGCGTCGACCGGCACCGTGTTGGTGTAGACCGCGCGCAGGCGCGCATGCGCGACGGGAATGTCGTAAGGCCCGGTCGCCATGCCCAGCCCGAGCCAGGGAATGTACGGCGCATAGCAGGACAGGTACGCGCCCATGTCGGCGATGATGTCGAGTTCGAGCGCGAGAAACCTGCCCTTGCCGTCCATGGCGAGGCGCGCGGTCGAGATGTTGTCGCGGCCGTGGCTGTCGCCGAGGAAGTGCTCGGAGCGGTCGGCGACCCAGCGCACAGGCTTGCGCAGCTTCTCCGCCGCGACGGCGGCGAGCGCGTATTCGCGATAGGGAAACAGCTTCGTGCCGAAGCCACCGCCGACATCGGGGGTGATGACGCGCATCTGGTCGGCGTTGAGCTTCATCACCTCGACACCGATGATGTCGCGGATGATGTGCGCGCCCTGGCTGCCGAGCGTCAGCGTGTAGCGGCTGCCGTCATATTCGGCGACGACGCCGCGCGTATCCATGTAATTCGTGACGAGACGCTGGTTGATGATCGTGGTCTCGACCACGCGCTCGGCCTTGGCGAAAGCCGCCTTCGTCGCGGCCTCGTCGCCCATCGTCGTCTCGAACGACAGGTTGGAGCGATCCGACCACACGCGCGGCGCTTTGGCGTCGAGCGCGGCGACGGCGCCGACGACGTGCGGCTGCTCCTGCCAGTCGACGGTGATCGCCTCGGCGGCGTCCCTCGCCTGCGCCAGCGTGTCGGCGACGACGAAGGCGATCGCATCGCCCACGTGCCTGGCCACGTCGCGGGCGAGGATCGGGTAATAGGGAATGTCGATTTCCGGCCCCGGAATGATGCCCGGCGTCGGCAGCGGGCCGAGATGCGCGGTGTCCTCGCCGGTCAGCACCAGCCGCACGCCCTTCATGGCGCGCACCCGTGCGAGGTCGCGGATCGCGAATGTCGCGTGCGCGTGCGGCGAGCGCAGGACCACCGCCTGGAGCGCGCCGTCCGGCATGACGTCGGCGATGTAGCGGCCGGCCCCGCGCAGGAGCGCGTCGTCTTCCTTGCGCTTGAGCGGCTGTCCGAAACCGAATTTCGCCATCGTCAGTGACTCCCTGCTGCGTGCTCTCCCGCCCCGGAGCCGCGACGCCGGGCCAATCGTAGCGCAATCCAGCGCGACACCACATAGAAGACCGGCGTGAAGATCAGGCCGAAGGCGGTCACGCCGATCATGCCGAAGAAGACGGCGGTGCCCAGCGATTGCCGGAGCTCGGCGCCCGCCCCGATCGCCCAGACGAGCGGCGCGACGCCGAAGATGAAGGCGAAGGACGTCATCAGGATCGGCCGCAGGCGCAGGCGCGCGGCCTCGACCGCCGCCGCGAAGCGGTCGCGGCCGGAATCCTCGAGCTGCTTGGCGAATTCGATGATGAGGATCGCATTCTTGGCGGCGAGCGCGATCAGCACGATGAAGCCGACCTGCGTCAGGATGTTGTTGTCCTGCGCGCGGATCTGCACGCCGAGGATGGCGGCGACCAGGCACATCGGCACGATCAGGATGACGGACAGCGGCAGTAGCAGACTTTCGTACTGGGCGGCCAGAACGAGGAAGACGAAGGCGACGCCGAGCACGAAGGCGAACATCGCGGTATTGCCGGCGCGGATCTGCTGGAACGCGAGCGTCGTCCACTCATAGCTGAAACCGGGCGGCAGCGTCTCGGCCGCGAGCTTCTGCATCAATTCGATCGCCTGGCCCTGGCTGTAGCCGGGTGCGGCAGCGCCGTCGAGCTCGGCCGCCGGATAGAGATTGTAGCGCGGCACACGATACGGACCGGAAATGTCGCGCACCGTCGCGAACGAGCCCAGCGGCACCGTATTGCCGGCGCTGTTGCGCACGCGCAGCGCCAGCACGTCCTTCGCCTCGAGCCTGTGCGCGGCGTCGGCCTGCACCTGCACGCGGAATGTGCGGCCGAACAGGTTGAAGTCATTGACGTAGAGCGAGCCGATCTCGATCTGGAGCGTCGCGAAGACCTCCGAGACGTTGATGCCGAGCAGTTGCGCCTTGACACGGTCGATGTCGAGATAGAGCTGCGGCGTCGAGGTCTCGAACAGCGAGAACACCTGCTGCAAGCCGGGCGTCTGCGCTGCGCGCCCCATCATGGCGTAGACCGCGCCCTGCAACGCCTGCGAGCCGGCGCCGGCGCGGTCCTCGATCATCATGCGGAAGCCGCCGGCATTGCCGATGCCCGACACCGGCGGCGGCTGCACCACGACCATAAAGGCTTCCTGGATCGCCGCCATCTTGCGGAACAGGGTCGCCTGGATCGCGGCCGAGGACAGCTTCGGATCGTGCGCCCGGTCGTCCCAAGGGTCGAGCACGACGAACATGGCGCCGGCGTTCGGCGCATTGGTGAAGGTCGCACCGGAGAAGCCGACGATGTTGACGGCATGCGCCACGCCCGGCGTCTTCAGCACCTCGTCCGCAGCCCTGCGCATCACCTGGTCGGTGCGCTGGAGCGAAGCGCCGGGCGGCAATTGCGCGGCGATGATCAGGATGCCGCGGTCGATCTGCGGGATGAAGCCCTGCGGCGTGCGGCGAAACTCATTGAAACCGAAAGCCAGCACCGCCGCATAGACGACGAGCATGAGGACGGCGATGCGCACGACGCGGCGCACCAGCGCGCTGTAGCCGCCCGCAAAGGCGTCGAAGCCGCGATTGAACAGGCGGAAGAAGCCGTGGATCGGCACCTCCCACCAGCGGTCGCGGTGGCCTGCATCGTGCGGCTTGAGCAGCAGCGCGCACATGGCCGGCGACAGTGTCAGCGACACGGTCAGCGAGATCACGGTCGCGCTGGTGATGGTGAGCGCGAACTGGCGGTAGAACTGCCCGGAGATGCCGGTGATGAACGTGGTCGGCACGAACACGGCGCACAGGACGAGCGCGATCGAGATCAACGCCGTTCCCACCTCGTCCATGGTGCGGCGCGCGGCCTCGCGCGGGCCGTGGCCGGCGGCGATATTGCGCTCGACGTTCTCGACCACGACGATGGCATCGTCGACCACGATGCCGATCGCCAGCACCAGGCCGAACAGCGACAGGTTGTTGAGCGAGAAGCCGAACAGCGTCATGGCGAAGAACGTGCCGATGAGCGAGATCGGGATCGCCAGCAGCGGGATGACCGCCGCGCGCCATGTCTGCAGGAATATGACGATGACCACGACGACCAGCGCCACCGCCTCGAAGATGGTCTCGATGACGGCCTTCACCGACTGCTGGATGAACTGGGTCGGGTTGTAGAAGATGCCGTAGGAGACGCCCTTCGGGAAATCCTTCGAGATCTCGGCCATCGTCTTGACGATGTTGTCTCCGGTCGTCAGCGCGTTCGAGCCCGGCCGCTGGAACACGGCGAGCGCGACGGATTCGTTGCGGTCGAGATAGGAGTTCGACGAATAGTCCTGCGCCACGAGCTCGACGCGCGCGACGTCCTTGACGCGTACAATGGCGGTCGGCGTCTGCTTGACGACGATGTTGGCGAATTCGGATGGGTCGCTCAGCCGTCCCAGTGTTCGAACGGCGACCTGGAAGGCAAGCTGATCCTTCACCGGCGGCGCGTTGAGGACGCCGGACGCCACCTGCACGTTCTGCGCGGCCAGCGCCTGCGTCACGTCGGTCGCCGTCAGATTGAGCGACTGAAGCCGGTCGGGATCGAGCCACACCTGCATGGCGTAGTCGCGGCTGCCGAACACCGTGATCGAGCCGACGCCGTCGACGCGGGTGAGCACGTCTTTGATCTGGATGTTGGCGTAGTTGGAAATGTAGAGCGCGTCGCGCGACTTGTCGGGCGAATAGAGGCTCACCACCATCAGGATGTCGGGCGAGGCCTTCGTCACCGTGACGCCGATCTGCTGGACCGAGGACGGCAGGCGCGGCTGCGCGATGGCGACGCGGTTCTGCACCTGCACCTGCGCGGTGTCGAGGTTGGTGCCGAGATCGAAGGTCACCGCGATCGAGAAGCGGCCGTCGGCGGTCGCATTGGAGGAGACGTAGAGCATCCCCTCCACGCCGTTGATCTGCTGTTCGATCGGCGCGACCACCGTCTCGGCGACCGTCTCGGCGCTGGCGCCGGGATACTGGCCTGTCACGTTGATCGTCGGCGGCGCGATCTCCGGATATTGCGCGACCGGCAGTCGGCCGAACGAAACCGCGCCCAGGATGATGATCACGATGGCGATCACCGAGGCGAAGATCGGGCGATCGATGAAGAAATGCGAAATGCGCATGTCGGTCGATCAGTCGGGTTTGCCGGATGCCGGCTTGGTGTCGGCGGGCTTCGTGTCGGCAGGTTTGGCGTCGGCGGGCTTGGCGGCCCCCTGCTCCTGCGCATTGACCTTCTGGCCGGCGCGGACCTTGGCGATGCCGTTGACGATGACGCGGTCGGTCGGCGCGATGCCGTCCTTGATCACGCGCAAGTCGCCGACGAGCTGGCCGAGCGTGACGTATTTCTGCTGAGCGGCGCCGTCGCTGTCGACGACGAGCACGAACTTGCGCACCTGCTCGCTGCCGATGGCGACATCGGGCACCAGCAGCGCCTGGTAAGGCGGCGACGCCGGGACGCGGACGCGGGCGAACATGCCCGGCGTGAATACAGCGTCCGGGTTGGCAAACTTCGCACGGCCGCGAATGGTGCCGGTCGTGCGGTCGATGACGTTGTCGACGAAGTCCATGCGCCCTTTATGGTCGAAGTCCTTCTCGTCGATCAGCTTTAGCGCGACTTCGACGCCGGCATTGCGGCTGGCGACGTCCTCCTGCCCCTGCTTCGAGGCCCGCTCGTAGCGCAGGTACGACGCCTCGTCGAACGTGAACTCAAAATGGATCGGGTCCTGCGACACGATGGTGGCGAGCAGCGTCGTGTTGCCGGACGTGCCGCCGGTGACGAGGTTGCCGGGCGAGACGCGACGGTCGCCGATGCGGCCGGCGATCGGCGCGCGCAGTTCGGTGAACTGCATGTCGAGTTCGGCCTGGCGCACCGCGGCCGACGCCGCCGCGACCGAAGCCTGGGCGTTGCGGAAGGCCTGCGAGCGCTGCTCGAACACCTGTTCGGTGATGGTCTTTTCCGAGACGAGTTGCTGCGCCCGCTTGAGGTCGGATTCGGTGAAGGTCAGGTTCGACTGCGCCAGTTGCTGATTGGCGCGCGCCTGGTCGAGCGCGGTCTGGAACGGGCGCTTGTCGATGGTGAAGAGGCGGTCGCCCTCCTTGACCATCTGCCCGTCCTTGAAGTCGACGGAATCGAGATAGCCGGACACACGCGCGCGCACCTCGACGGAATCGACCGCGGCGAAGCGGCCGACATATTCGTCGTAATCGGACAGCGTACGCTGCGTCGGCTTCGCGACGGTGACGGTCGCCGGCGGCGGGCCGCCCGCCTTCTGCTGATTGCCGTCGCCGCACGCCGCCACAAGGGCGGCCAGCGCGAGCGCCGCGGCAAGGCTTGCGGCACGCATCAACGAATTCGACGAGAGACCCGATCGGAACGCCATGGGAAGTCCTGAGACGGCACGCGTAGAGAGTCCGGCCCGCTGGGATAGCCTCGACGTGCCTTTATGTCCACTTTCCGACGTCGGGCGATGCATACCGTCACCGGCCGCGGCGCGCGCGGAATGCCTTCAGCCAATCGCGTCCGAACAGGGCGAATACGATGCCGCCATAGACGGCAGCGCCGAGCGTGCCGACGATCGCCAGCGTCAAGAGGTCGCGGAACGAGCCGATATGGCTCGTGAAAGCAGCGACCGGCGCATGCGCGAGCCATAAGACCAACGCCATCGCGATACCGGCAACGGCGAATTTCCACATCGACTGCTTCAGGCGCGCGTCGGCGCGCATGTGGCCGGCGCGGGCGGCGAACCAGGTGACGAGGCCGAGATTGATCCAGGCGCCGATCGCAGTGGCGAGAGCAAGCCCCACCTGCGCCAGCGGCCCCATCAGCAGCACCTTGAAGCCGATATTGACGGCGGCGGCGGCGAGCGCGGCCTTGACCGGCGTCGCCGTGTCGCCGCGGGCAAAGAAGGTCGCGACCGCGCTGCGGATCAGCACGAAGGGCAAGAGCCCGAAGGCGTAAGCCGCGAGCGTGTGCGCGGAGGCGAGCGCATCGGCCTGCGTGAAGGCACCGCGGACGAACAGCGCATTCATGATGAGGTCGGGAATGGCGAAGAAGGCGGCGATGCACGGAATGCCGAGCAGCAAAGTGAACTCGACCGCGCGGCTCTGCGCATGCGCCGCGCCCGCCTCGTCGCCGGCGGCGATGCGGCGCGACATTTCGGGCAGCACCACGGTGCCGGCGGCGATGCCGATGACGCCGATCGGCAATTGATTGATGCGGTCGGCATAGTAGAGCGCCGACACGGCGCCGGTCGGCAGGAAGCTGGCGATGATCGTGTCGGCGAACAGCGCAAGCTGCACGCCGGCCGAGCCGACCGTCGCCGGCCCGAGCGCGCGGAAGAAACGGCCGACATCGGCGTCGAGCTTGAAGGCGCGGAAGGTCGGCAGCGCGCCGGCGCGCCAGGCGTCGCCCGCGACGAGCAGCGCCTGAAGCACGCCGGAGATCAGCACGCCCCAGGCGGCGGCGTGGCCGGGCGTCGGGAAGTAGTGCGCGACGAGCAGCGCCGCGACCATCGACACGTTGAGCAGGATCGGCGCGGCGGAGGCGGCGGCGAAGCGCTCGAGCGCGTTGAGGATGCCGCCATAGAGTGTCACCAGCGTGATGAGCAGCAGATATGGAAACGTGATGCGGGTGAGGTCGACGGCAAGGTCGAAACGCCTGGGGTCGGCGCCGAAGCCCGGCGCCAGCACGTCGATGACCGCCGGCGTGAAGGCGAGCGCCACCGCCAGCAGCACCACCTGGCTGGCGAGCAGGAGGGTGAAGATGCGGTCGGCGAACAGGCCGGCGCGGTGCGCCCCGCCCTGCTGTCGGATCCGGGCATAGGCGGGCACGAAGGCGGCGTTGAAGGCGCCCTCGGCGAAGATGGCCCGGAAATGGTTCGGCAGGCGCAGCGCCACGAAGAAGGCGTCGGCCGCCGGTCCTGCGCCGAGCACGGCCGCCAGGATGATG
>JBQCFB010000615.1:0-5233 GCA_051959715.1 Pseudolabrys sp. | reverse complement strand
ATGACCTTGGCGGCTTCGGCGACCTTGATCGACGGGGCGCGGTGAATGCCGGCGGTTACCACCGACCCGTAAACCGCGGCGACGATGTCGAGGGTCTTGACGTCCTGCGCCGAGACCACCTTCTTGATGGTCTCCAAACGGTGCTGTTTGTCGCCGGGATTGATGCGCTCCGGCGAATAGCCGACCGTGAAGTCGCGCCCCGCCTTCAGCCCGGACACATGTTCGAGGACCGGCACGCAATCTTCCTCGACCGCACCGGGATAAACGGTCGATTCGTAGACGACGATGTCACCTTTCTTCAGGACCGCACCGACCGTGCGCGACGCCCCGAGCATGGCGCCGAGATCGGGACGGTTGGCCGCGTCGATCGGGGTGGGAACGGTGACGATGAAGAAGTCGGCCTGCTTGAGCACCGCGGCGTCGCAGGAATAGACGAGGCTCTTATGCGCGATGTCTTCAGGCCCGACCTCGCGCGTACGATCTTCGCCCGAGCGCAACTCGACGATTCGCTTGGCGTCGATGTCGAATCCGATCACCGGCGCGCCGGAGCGCGCAAAGGCGACCGCCACGGGCAGGCCGACGTAGCCCAATCCGATGACGGCGATCTTGCGGGTTTGGGTCAATGAGCCGATCGTTCGAAGGGAGCCGCTTGCAGCGGCGGGTGACGTCACGCTTACGGGCTTTGCGGCTTCTTCGCAACTGCCAGAATCATGTGACCGATCAACGTCTTTGGAACGAACGGCGCGGTGAGGGCGGCGAACCCGCGCGCCATGGTCGACGTCGCGGACAGGCGGAAGTTCTGCTGCAACCAGCGCTGAATGCCCTGACGTTTGCCGATGATCTTCACGTCGTCGACGGCGAAGCCGTGGCGCGAGAGAATCTTTGCCAGCTCAGCGCGTGTGAGCCGCCATTGGTAAAAGCGCGTGCGATCCGTCTGCGGCCGCAGGCGCCAAGGCGCGCGATAGATATCATGAAGCGCGATCCGCAAGTTGAAGAACGGCATCGACGTGAACAGGAGACCGCCGGGCCTGAGGACGCGGTATGCCTCTCCGACCACGCGATCGAAGCCTTCCTCGAAGTGCTCGAAAGTACCCCAGGAGAAGTAGGCGTCGAATGACGCGTCGGGAAATCCGGTCTCGCGGATGTCGCCGACAGCGAATTCCATGCCCGGGAACATCTCCTTGAGCTTACCGATGGTCAGCCGCGAGACGTCGAGCCCGACCGTCGGATAGCCGGCGCGCGTCAGCCACACGACCCAGTCGCCCAAGCCACAGCCGCCATCGAGCACGCGGCTGCCTTGCGGCAAGGTCCTGAGGTGGGGCCACATGATCTTGAATTCGGCCTTGCTCGGGATACGGTCGGCACGGCCTTGCGGTCCGCCCTGCGCCTCCCAGTAACGCGTCCACTGCGCCTCGATCGCGGCGATCTCTTCGTGGCCCTCGGTCTCATCATAGGCCCGGTCGTCACGACGCATACTGTTCTGTTCCTATGCCAAAGCTTCGGCGCGGCCATTGAGCCGCGCCCACTCCTGAAATGCCAGCATCGTCCACAGATGCCACGATGTATCGCGGCGGCGGCCGGCGAGGTCTCGCTTCCACGATTCGACGATCGCGGGCGCAAACAGCCCTTGAGCGGCCAGCGCTTGCGGACGAGTCGCATGATGGAGCCGCTCCGCGGCGGGACCGGCGAGAATGTCGCCCACGGGCATCTCGAAGCCACGCTTGGGCCGCGCGAAAACCTCCGCGGGGAGTCGGTCGCGGAACGCTTCGCGCAAAACCTTCTTGCCGACGGGCTTGCCGCCGGCTGAGCCGAGCTTGCTGGCGCCTGGCAACGCGAAGGCCCATTCGACGACGCGCTGATCGAGGAACGGCGTACGTGTTTCGAGTGCGTGCGCCATACTCATGCGGTCGACCTTGACCAGCATGTCGCCCGGCAGCTCGAAGGCCACGTCGCAGGCGAGCATGCGGTTGACCGGATCGGCGTTGGGCATGGTCTCGCGCAGAGCGGCCACGGTGGCTTCCAGCGGACAGGCCGCTGGGTGCATCGGCGCGAGCAGCGCGGCGACCTCGGCCTCCGGCATCAACCGCATCCAGCCGGCCTGCCGCCCTGCCGGCGATGCATTCGCAGTGTCGACGAAGCGTCTCGCGCGACGCACGGCTTCGAGCATGCGGTTTTGCTTGCCCTCGGGCAGCCCCGACAAGATGCGACCCATCATCGACCGCAATGGCGCGGGTATACGCTGCCAGGCCCCGCTGTAGAGCTCCGACCAATAGCGGCGGTAGCCACCGAAAACTTCGTCGGCGCCGTCGCCGGTAAGCACGACGGTCACCTTTTTTCGCGTCGCCTCGGAGACGAGATAAGTCGGCACGGCGGAGGCGTCGGCGAAGGGCTCGTCCAGGCCGGAAAAGACGCCGTCGAGCACGTCGCGGACCCGCGCGGCGCTGACGCCAATCTCGGTGTGATCTGCCCCAAGATGGCGCGCCACCGCGGCGGCGAGCGGCCGCTCCTCGTAATAGCTGGCCGCATTGTCGAAGCCGACCGTGAAGGTCTTAAGATTAGCGCCGGAGGCCGCGACTGAGGCTGCGACCAGCGATGAGTCCAGCCCGCCCGAAAGGAAGACCCCGACCGGCACGTCGGACACAAGGCGTGCGTTGACCGCGGCATCGAAACGGCGGCGCAACTCCGCACGTGCCTCCGGACCGTCTCCAACGGCCGGTGGCCGCTCCCGCGCAAGGTCGGACCAGCGCGAAACCGTGAGCCCGGTCTCGTCGAAGCGCAGCCAGCAACCCGGCGGCAGCTTGTGCACGCCCTGCACAATCGTCAGCGGATCGGGGATGAACCGCAGCGTGAACAGCGCGTCGAGCGCCTGCGGGTCGATCGGCCTCTGCTCGCCGAGCATCGCCTCGCAGGCGACGAGGTCGGAGCCGAAGGCTAGCCGTCGCCCGGCCTGCGCATAGATAAATGGCTTTTCGCCGAAGCGATCCCGGGCCGCAACAAGGACGCGGCGGCGGCGGTCCCAGATCGCGAAGGCAAACATGCCGACGAGCCGCTGAAGCAGACCTTCCCGCCACTGTTCCCAGCCGGCCAGCAGCACCTCGGTGTCCGAGCGCGAGCGAAACGCGTGGCCGAGTGCGGTGAGCTCGTCACGCAGGGCCTCGTAGTTGAATATCTCGCCGTTGTAGGTGATGACGAGATCACCGCGCTCCATCGGCTGCGCGCCAAGCGCAGACAGTTCGATGATGGCGAGGCGCGCATGCGCCAGGACGCAGGCCGAATCGCGCCAGCGCCCTGCCCCGTCCGGGCCGCGCAGGCCGATACGCGACTGTGCGGCGCGCAGCACGCTTTCGGCGCGGGCCCCGTCAATGAGGCCGTAGTCGACCAGACCGGCAACGCCACACATATGCGACGACTACTCGCCCGATCGCGAGGCCTTGCGGCCCTGGAGTTGCGCCATGTCGGCGTCGACCATCTCCTTGACCAGATCATCGAACGTCACACGATGGTGCCAGCCGAGCTTTTTGCGGGCCTTGGAGGCGTCGCCGAGTAGGCATTCGACTTCGGTCGGACGGAAATAGCGCGGATCGATCTCGACCAGCGAGGCGCCGGACGCCTTGTCGATGCCGCGCTCCTCGACGCCCTTGCCTTGCCAGACAATGCTGCGCCCGATATGCGCGAAAGCCTTCTCGACGAATTCGCGCACCGAATGCGCCTCGCCGGTCGCCAGCACGTAGTCGTCCGGCTTGTCCTGCTGCAGCATGAGCCACATGCCTTCGACATAGTCGCGCGCGTGCCCCCAGTCGCGCTGCGCGTCGAGATTGCCGAGATAGAGCTTGTCCTGCTGGTCGGCCTGGATGGCAGCGACGGCGCGCGTGATCTTGCGCGTGACGAACGTCTCGCCGCGGGTCGGCCCCTCGTGATTGAACAGGATGCCGTTCGAGGCATGCATGCCATAGGCCTCGCGGTAGTTCACCGTGATCCAGTACGCGTACAGCTTCGCCGCCGCGTAAGGCGAACGGGGATGGAACGGGGTCTGCTCGTTCTGAGGTTCAGTGTAGACACCGCCGTACAACTCCGACGTCGAAGCCTGGTAGAAGCGGACCCGTTTCTCCATACCGAGAATGCGGATCGCCTCGAGTACGCGCAGCGTGCCGAGGGCGTCGGAGTTGGCGGTGTATTCGGGCGTCTCGAAGGATACCTGAACGTGGCTCTGCGCCGCCAGATTGTAGATCTCGTCCGGCTGCGTCTCCTGCACGATGCGGATCAGATTGGTCGCATCGGTCATGTCGCCGTAGTGCATCAGGAAGCGAAGATCCTTCTCGTGCGGATCCTGATAGAGATCCTCGAGCCGGCCGGTGTTGAACGATGAGGAGCGGCGGCGAATGCCGTGCACCATGTAGCCCTTGCGCAGCAGAAGGTCCGCGAGCCAGGCGCCGTCCTGACCGGTGACGCCTGTAATGAGAGCAACGCGCCGGTTCATGAAGCACCTTCCTGCTTGATCGCTGCCGCCGCCGGCCCCGGCGCCGGGGCCGTGAGAACTCCGCGGCGCACGCGATACCAATGTGTCGCGCGCAGCGCGTGGAAAAAGATCGCGCTGACCAGCCATTCAGGAAGCATCTTGCCTCCCCAGACCAGCGCAAGGCCGGACCACGGACCAAAGCGCGTGTCCGGGTCATGCCAGGCGGCGCGCAGCTTACGCAACGGCGCCAGTGCATAAATGTCGGGGTGACGGGCCATGATGCGCCGCCACAGCCGGCCGTGCTGCCGCGCCGAGCGGCTCATCAGCATGCCTTCCGCGCTGACGTAATAACGGAACAAGGGACGCGCGATCCGCACCCCTTCCCAGCCGGCGAGAACGAGCCTGATATTGAATTCCCAGTCCTCGTAACCATCGCGCATCGCGGCGTCATAGCCGCTGACCGACTCCCAGGCCGCCTTGCGCAACAGCAGCGCATAGGGCAACCGGTTCAGAAACAACTGATCGAAACGGCTGAGGTAGCGCGGCAGGACGCCGCCCAATGACCCGGTGGCCTGCATATCGCTGAACACGAAGCCGACCCGAGGCGACGATGAGTTCAGGATATGCACGGCATCCGCAAGGAAGCTCGGACCCAGCGCGTCGTCGCAGTCGAGGGGGAGCACGATGTCGGCAGACGCTGCGCGAAATCCGCTGTTGCGTGCTGCCGCGAGACCCTGGTTCTCCTGCCTGACAACTTTAATTTCGGGGGGTAGCGCG
>JBQCFB010000614.1:0-4708 GCA_051959715.1 Pseudolabrys sp. | reverse complement strand
CGGCCTGAAAGCTGCGTTGAAGCCGGCCGGAACGATCACGCTCGAATTCCCCCACCTGATGCGGCTCGTCGAGCACGCACAGTTCGACACGATCTATCACGAGCACTTCTCATATCTGTCGCTCTACACCGCGCAGCGCATCTTCGCCGCCGCCGGCTTGCGCGTCTTCGATGTCGAAGAACTTCCGACGCATGGCGGCAGCCTGCGGCTTTTCGGCTGCCACGCCGACGATGCGCGCGCGACCTCGGCTGCTGTCGGCGCGATGCTGCGCGAGGAGGAGCGCCGCGGCCTGCGCAGCCTCGACGTCTACCGCGACTTCCAGAAGCGCGCCGACCGCATCAAGGACGATCTGCTGCGGTTCCTGCTGGACCAGAAGGCCGCGGGCAAAAGCGTCGCCGCCTACGGCGCCGCCGCCAAGGGCAACACGCTGCTCAACTATGCCGGCGTGAAGCCCAACCTCCTGCCCTTCGTCTGCGACGCCGCTGCGGCCAAGCAGGGCAAGTTCATGCCGGGCAGCCATATCCCGATCGTGCCGCCGGCGGCGCTTGCGACACGCCGTCCGGATTTCCTGCTCATCCTGCCCTGGAACATCGCCGGCGAGATCCGCGCCCAGCACGCGGACCTTGCAGAAAAGGGGACGAAATTCGTCACGGCCGTGCCACGGCTGGAGATCGCATGAGCGTCCTCCTCACCGGCGCGACCGGCTTTGTCGGCCGGCAGGTGCACAGGGCGCTCGCGGCGCGCGGCGTACCGGTCGTCGTCGTGCTGCGCGCCGGCACCGAGGCGCGGCTCGCAGGTCCCGCGACGCGCGTGACGGCGACGCCGGACCTGTTCGCCGAAACGCCGGCCTGGTGGGCGCGCGCCTGCGCCGGCATCGAGACGATCGTGCACGCCGCCTGGTACGCCGAATCCGGCCAGTACCTGCACTCGCCGAAGAACGACGAGTGCCTCGCCGGCACGCTCGCGCTCGCGCGCGGCGCGGTCGCGGCGGGCGTCCGCCGCTTCGTCGGCATCGGCACCTGCTTCGAATACGATGTCGCGGTCGGCCTGCTGACGACCAAGACCCGGCTCAATCCGCAGACGCCCTATGCCGCCGCCAAGGCCTCGGTCTTCCGTGCCCTGTCGGAATTGTTGCCGTCACGCGGCATCGGCCTTGCCTGGTGCCGCCTGTTCTATCTCTACGGCGAGGGCGAGGACGAGCGCCGCCTCGTGCCCTACTTGCGCCACCGGCTGTCGCGCGGCGAGCCGGCCGAACTGACCAGCGGCACGCAAATCCGTGACTTCCTCGACGTCGCCGAGGCCGGGCGCATGATCGCCGACGTGGCCCTCGGCACCACCGAGGGCGCGATCAATGTCTGCTCTGGTGTGCCGGTCACGGTGCGGGAGCTCGCCGAGCGCATCTGCGACGAATATGGCGGGCGGCGCCACCTCCTGCACTTCGGCGCCCGCCCCGACAATGCCTTCGACCCGCCCCGCATCGTCGGGGTCCGGTAGCCAGCGCCCGGTTTGGTTAATCGCCGTTAACCATTGTCCTGTACGAATCAGCGACTGATCCGCCCGCTCAAGGATGGCGCGCATGAAAGCTCGGCTCGAACCCCGCATCAACCTGATCGGGCGCACTGCGCTCGAGACGGTGATCCCGCTGTCGACGCCCTTCGTGGTGTTCGCCGATCCCGCCAGCGCATGCAATTTCAAATGCACGTTCTGCCCGACCGGCCACCGCGACATGATCGCCGAGACCGGCCGCTTCCAGGGCGCGATGAAGTACGAGGTCTTCCAGAAGATCGTCGACGACCTCGCCGCCTTCGACAAGCCGATCAAGGTGCTGCGCATGTACAAGGACGGCGAGCCGTTCCTCAACAAGCGCCTCGCCGACATGATCGCCTACGCCCGCAAGGCGAAGCACATCGAATATATCGACACCACCACGAACGGCACGTTCCTCTCGCCGGAGCGCATGGGCCCGGTTCTCGAAGCCGGCATCGACAAGATCAACATCTCCGTCGACGGCATGACGGAGGAAACCTACCGGCAGTTCACCGGCTTCAAGTTCGACTTCAAGCAGTTCGTCGCAAACGTGAAGTGGGCCTACGCCAACAAGGGCGCGACCGAGATCGTCGTCAAAATTCCGGGCGAGCTGATCACCGAAGCGCAGCGGCAGGAATTCTTCGATACGTTCGGCGACCATTGCGACCGCATCTTCGTCGAGAACTTCGCGCCGTGCTGGCCCGAGTTCGACATCGAGAAGCATACCGGGGTCAAGATCACCAAGGGCATCTACCAGCAGGAGATCGGTGACACCGACACCTGCCCGTACATCTTCTACGGCTACTCGGTGAATGCAGACGGGCTCGTCTCGTCCTGCTTCCTCGACTGGGGCCGCAAGCTCATCATCGGCGACGTCCGCACGCAGTCGATGAAGGAGATCTGGAATTCCGAGCGCATGAATGCGCTGCGGTTGCAGCATCTCGAGGGCCGCCGCCGGCAGAACGGCGTCTGCGGCAATTGCGGCCAGCTCAGCCATTGCCTGCCCGACAACATCGACGCGCACCGCATCGCCGTGCTCGACACATTCCGCAAGCAGGTCGCGCATAATCCGAACGTGCCAGCGCCGGGCGGCGACAATCCCGCCTTCACCATCGTTGCCGCCGAATGAAGGTTCTGCACGTCACGCCCCACCTTGGCGGCGGCGTCGGCAAGGGCCACGCGGCCCTGAGAACCGTCCTTGCGGGCCATGTCGACCAGACGTTCGTTCTGCTCGAGCAGCCGCTCGACCGCCGTCATACCGAATTGCTTGCGTCGACGGGCGCCGAGGTGCGGGTCGCGCAAAGCCTGGACGAAATCAGCCGACTTGCGCGGGACGCCGATATCGTCCAGTTCGAATTCTGGAATCATCCGCGGCTGTTCGAATGCCTCGCGCGCACTGATTTTCCGGAGATGCGAACGGTGTTCTGGTCGCACATCTCCGGGCTGTTCAACCCGGTCATCCCGCCCGGGCTGATCGCCGGCGCAGGCCGCTTCGTCTTCACCACGGAAGCCTCGCTGTCGATCGCCTCACTTGCCGGAGTGGCGCCCGAGCGCATCGCCGTCATCGACAGCGGCTTCGGCTTTCCGCCGCAGGTCGCCGCCCGCACGACCGACGGTTTGCCCGAGCTCGCTTATCTGGGCACGGTCGACTTCGTCAAAATGAACCCCGGCTTCTTCGAGGCCATCGACGCCCTCGACATGGACGCGATGGTGTCGGTGTGGGGCGAATGCTCGACGCCGGTCGTCGCGCGAGCGCTCGGCATGACCAATCCGCAGCGCATCCGCTTCCGCGGCCAGACCGCGACGCCCGCTGCGGCGCTGTCCGACGCCGAGATTTTCTTCTACCCGCTGCAGCCGCACCATTACGGCACCGCCGAGAACGCGTTGGTCGAGGCGATGTCGCTTGGCCTCGTTCCGGTGGTGCTGAACAACCCGGCCGAGGCCGCAATCGTGCAGGACGGCGAGACCGGCCTCATCGGCGAGACCATCGACCATTGCGTCGACCTGCTGCGCACGCTTCTGACCTCCGTCAGCCTGCGCGACCGCCTCTCCCGCAACGCCGCGGCGGCCATGGCCGCGACACGTACGCCGCTGCGCAGCGCCGGGGCCTTCCTCTCCCTGTGGCACTCGCTTCGTGACGAGGCGCCGCGCAAGCACGACTTCACCGCCGCCATCGGCACGCGGCCCGGCGACTGGTTCGCCGCGACGCAGCGCCTGCCCGGCGCGCCATGGGCGTTGTCTGGCGGGGCCGGCGACGCGCCCTCGAAGGGCAGCATTGCCCATTTCGAGCACGTCTTCCCCAACGACCTCTCGCTGGCTCGGCTGCGCACCGACGCCGCCTGAAGCCGCTTTCGCATGGTTAACGCGACGTTAAGCCGGCCGATTTATCGGTTATTGGCGGCTGCGCGCCGATGCGGCGGAGGACATCGATCTTGAAGAAAGTGCTGTTCATCATCCCGCCCTACTTCAACGCCGACGACTACCTGAACAAGTCGCGCGCAGCGGTGCTGCCGGCCTTCACCATTCCCTACGGCATCCTGTCGATGGAAGCCTATCTCGAGGCGACCTGCGCGGCGCCGGTCGAGCTGCAACTGCTCGATCTCAACATCACGCTGCAACGGCTGGTCGACCAGAACTTCGACGGCGACTACATGGCGGTGTTCAGCGACGAGATCGCCGAGCGCCTGCGCGCCTTCCGGCCGCAGTTCGCCGGCGTGTCGGCGCTGTTCAATTCGTCAAACCGCTATATCCAGGGCATCGTGAAGGCCTGCAAGGGCGTCGACCCCGCGATCATCACGCTCGCCGGCGGCGGCCTGCCCTCGGCCGCCTACAAGCTGATGCTCGAGGGGTGCCCGGACCTCGACGCGGTCTGCAAGGGCGAAGGCGAATTGCCGATGCGCGACTTGCTCGAGGCGGACGATCCGTGGGCGGTGATCGGCGCGCACAAGTCCTGGATCGGCCGCGACGGCCTCGCCGTCAACAAGACGCCGCAGCACACGTTCCTCGACAATCTCGACGACATCCCGCCGTTCGATTACGCCGGCATCAATCTCGATTTCTACAACAACCGCAGCATCGACAAGCAGTACGCCGGCCGGCCCAAGCGCGAGATGGCGATCCACACGTCGCGCGGCTGCCCCTTCCTGTGCGTGTTCTGCTCGAACCCGTCGCTGCACGGGCG
>JBQCFB010000613.1:0-5678 GCA_051959715.1 Pseudolabrys sp. | reverse complement strand
GCGGCGGTAGCGGTGGCGACGAAATATTTCGGCCTGTGGTGAGGTCATGGCCCGCGAACGCCTCTATCTCTTCGATACGACTTTGCGCGACGGCGCGCAGACGAACGGCGTCGACTTCACGCTCGCCGACAAGCTCGTCATCGCCGGCATGCTCGACGAGTTGGGCGTCGACTATGTCGAGGGCGGCTATCCCGGCGCCAATCCGACCGATACCGAATTGTTCGGCGAGGCGCGCAAGCTGAACACCACATTCTCCGCCTTCGGCATGACGCGCCGGCCGGGCCGCTCGGCTGCGAACGATCCCGGTCTCGCCATGTTGCTCGACGCCAAGGCCGATGCGATCTGCTTCGTCGCCAAGTCGTGGGATTATCACGTCAAGGTCGCGCTCGAGACAACGCTGGACGAGAATATCGCCTCGATCCGCGACAGCGTGCGTGCGGCGAAGGCGAAAGGCCGTGAAGTGCTGCTCGACTGCGAGCACTTCTTCGACGGCTACAAGGCCAATCCGGACTTTGCGCTCTCTTGCGCCAAGGCCGCGTATGAGGAGGGCGCGCGCTGGGTCGTGCTCTGCGACACCAATGGCGGCACGCTGCCGCACGAGGTGGAAGAGATCGTCGGCGCAGTCGTGAATGCGATCCCCGGCGACCACGTCGGCATCCACGCGCACAACGACACCGAGCAGGCGGTGGCGAATTCACTCGCCGCGGTGCGCGCCGGTGCGCGCCAGATCCAGGGCACGCTCAACGGGCTCGGCGAGCGTTGCGGCAATGCCAACCTCGTCTCGATCATTCCGACGCTGAAGCTGAAGGCGGGCTATGCCGACAAATTCGACATCGGCGTTACCGATGCCGGCCTGCACAAGCTCGCGCATATCTCGCACGCGCTCGACGAGCGGCTCAATCGTGCGCCGAATCGTCACGCGCCTTACGTCGGAGATTCAGCCTTCGCCACCAAGGCGGGCATTCACGCCTCGGCGATCCTGAAGGACCCGGCAACCTACGAGCATGTCGCGCCCGAAACGATCGGCAACCGGCGCAAGGTGCTGGTGTCGGAGCAGGCCGGCAAGTCGAACGTGCTCGCCGAACTCGAACGCATCGGCATCAAGGCCGACAAGGACGATCCGCGCGTCACGCGGCTTCTCGAGATCGTCAAGGAGCGCGAGGCGATCGGATACGCCTATGAGGCGGCGGACGCCTCGTTCGAGCTCCTGGCGCGGCGCACGCTCGGCGCGGTGCCGGATTATTTCGACGTCACGCAGTTCGATGTCACTGTCGAGCAGCGCTACAACGCGGTGGGTGACCGCGTCACCGTCGCCATGGCGGTGGTCAAGGTGAAGGTCGGCGACCAGAACACCATCTCGGCCGCCGAGGGCAACGGCCCGGTCAACGCGCTCGACCAAGCCTTGCGCAAGGATCTCGGTAAGTACCAGAAATACATCGAGGGGCTGTCGCTGTCGGATTTCCGTGTGCGTATCCTCAATTCCGGTACCGAGGCGGTGACGCGCGTGCTGATCGAGAGCGAAGACGAGAACGGGGAGCGCTGGACCACCGTCGGTGTGTCGCCGAATATCATCGACGCCTCGTTCCAGGCGCTGATGGATTCGATCGTGTTCAAGCTGGTGAAGTCCGGCGCGCCGGTCTGATCGAGGGCGAGGCAGGAGCGATGATCGACCACGTCTCTGTCCCTGTGCGCGACCTCGCCGCATCGACGCGTTTCTACGAGGCGGTGCTCGGTGCGCTCGGCTTCGCGGCGCTGGAGCGTCGTGCCGCTACGGTCGGCTTCGGCAAGCAGTATGCGGAGTTCTGGATCAACCTGCGCGGAGATATGGTGGCCGCGCCGGCCAATAGCGGTGCGCATGTCGCCTTGCGTGCACGCTCGACCGAGCTTGTCGACGCCTTTCACGCGGCCGCGCTGGCGAGTGGCGGCACGTCGGACGGCGCGCCGGGCCTGCGCCCGCAGCACGGCGAGGGCTATTACGCCGCCTTCATCCGTGATCTCGACGGCAATCGCGTCGAGGCGGTGACGTTCGTGAAGTGACGGTCAGAGCCGCTCCGCCGCGGTCGGCTCCATCTTCTTCTCGTCCTCCGGCACCTTGGCCGCATAGTCGCGCAGCATCGGGAGGATGGAACCGACCTTTTCGGTCACCAACACCGAGAAGCTGAGACGCGCGTTGACGAACTCCAGCGTCTTCATGTGATCGAGCAGCGCGCAGAGGGGATCCCAGAAGCCGTTGATGTTCGCAAGCAGGATCGGCTTCTTGTGCCGGCCGAGCTGCATCCATGTGATCTGCTCGACCACTTCCTCGAGCGTGCCGACGCCGCCGGGCAAGGTCACGAAGGCGTCCGCCATGTCGAACATCTTGCGTTTGCGCTCGTGCATGTCGCGCGTGATGATCAGCTCATGCGTGCCGCGCAGCGCGCGCTCGCGCGACATCAGGAATTCCGGGATGATCCCGGTGACCTCGCCGCCATGGTCGAGGACCGAATAGGCGAGCGCGCCCATCAGGCCGAGTGCGCCGCCGCCATAGACGAGGCTCACCTTCTGTTCGGCAAGGATGCGGCCGAACTCCTGGGCGGCTTTGACGTAGGCGGGGTCGGTTCCAGGACTGGAGCCGCAGTAGACGCAGATTTTTCGGATTTCGCTCATTGGTGCCGTTCTTTCAGGGCACCGGATGTGCGCCCGCTGCGCCGGGGCGTCAAGATGGCCGCGTTTCAGGCGAATTTGGTGCGGTTTCGGGCGGCCGGAGGGTGATTACCGGCGGGAATCCGCCTATATGAGCCTGCGGCGGCGTTACGAGTTCCGCCGATCTATCCGGACCCTGAATGACCGCGAATCGCGAACCTGCCCCGGCACAGACGCCCCGTGTGACCGCCGACCGCGGCGCGCTCCTGCGCACCGTCATCAATCTGTGGCCTTACATCTGGCCGGCCGACCGTGCTGACCTGAAGCTGCGCGTCCTCGGCGCACTGGTGCTGCTCTTGGCGGCCAAGCTCGCGACGATCGCCGTGCCTTTCACCTTCAAGTGGGCGACCGACGCGCTGGTCGGGCAGGGCACTGCGCCCGTCGAGTCGCACGACTGGCTCCTGTGGACCGCGGCGGCTCCGATCGCGCTCACGCTCGCCTACGGCGCAATGCGCGTCCTCATGGCGGCGCTGACCCAGATGCGCGACGGGCTGTTCGCCAAGGTGGCGATGCACGCCGTGCGGCGGCTCGCCTACCGAACCTTCGTGCACATGCACGAGCTCTCGCTGCGCTTCCATCTCGAGCGCAAGACCGGCGGCCTGACGCGCGTGCTGGAGCGCGGCCGCAACGGCATCGAGACCATCGTGCGCATGGTCATTCTGCAGCTAGCGCCAACCATCATCGAACTCGCACTCATCGTCGGCGTGCTGCTGTTCGAGTTCGATTGGCGCTATGTCGCTGTCGTCCTCGCCACTGTCGCGCTCTATATGGTCTACACATATTACGCGACCGAGTGGCGCATCGGCATTCGCCGCAAGATGAACGACAGCGACACCGACGCCAACGTCAAGGCAATCGACTCGCTCCTGAACTACGAGACGGTGAAGTATTTCTCCGCCGAGGAGCGCGAGGCCTCCCGCTACGACCGCTCGATGGCGCGCTACGAGGACGCGAGCGTCAAGGCTTATACCTCGCTCGCGGTGCTCAATGCCGGCCAGGCGATCATCTTCACGCTCGGGCTCGCCGCCGCGATGGTGATGTGCGCCTTCGAGATTCGCGCCGGCTCGAAGACCGTCGGCGATTTTGTCCTCATCAATTCGATGATGATCCAGCTCTACCAGCCGCTCAACTTCATGGGCATGGTCTACCGCGAGATCAAGCAGGCGGTGATCGACATCGAGATGATGTTCTCGATCCTCGCGCGCCCGACCGAGATCACCGACGTGCCCGGCGCGCAGCCGCTGCACGTCGCGCGCGGCACTATTCGTTTCGACGACGTCGCGTTCGCCTACGATCCGGCACGGCGCATCCTCAAGGGCGTCAGTTTCGAGGTGCCGGCCGGCAAGACGGTCGCCGTCGTCGGCCCATCGGGCGCCGGCAAGTCGACCATCTCGCGTCTTCTCTACCGGTTCTACGATCTCTCCAGCGGCCGCATCACCATCGACGGCCAGGACATCGCGCGTGTGACGCAGAAGTCGTTGCGTCAGCAGATCGGCATGGTCCCGCAGGACACCGTGCTGTTCAACGACACGATCCGCTACAACATCCGCTACGGCCGCTGGGAAGCGACGGACGCCGAGGTGGAAGAGGCGGCCTCGCTAGCGCAGATCGACCGTTTCATCCGCATGTCGCCGAAAGGCTACGAGACGGAAGTGGGCGAGCGCGGTCTCAAGCTCTCCGGCGGCGAGAAGCAGCGTGTCGCCATCGCGCGCACGATCCTGAAAGGACCGCCGATTCTGGTGCTCGACGAAGCGACCTCGGCGCTCGACAGCCACACGGAGAAGGAAATCCAGGATGCGCTGGAGCGCGTATCGCGCGGGCGCACCACGCTCGTCATCGCGCACCGGCTCTCGACCATCGTCGGCGCCGACGAGATCATTGTGCTCGACGCCGGGGAGATCGTCGAGCGCGGTACGCATCACGCGCTGCTTGCAAAGGGCGGCCTGTACGCCAGCATGTGGAACAGGCAGCGGGAGGCGGAGGAAGCGCGCGAGCGCCTGGCCCGCGCCGCCGACGACGGCACGGCGCCGAACCGTAATCCACCGTCGGTGGCGGACGAACCGGAGGCCGACCCGCTGACCGTGGCGCCGGCCACCGCGGCGGAGTAAAAACGGCTCATGTCGATCGTCGATTCCATCCGCAAGCAATTCTCCCCGATCACGCCTGAGGGCTACCCCTTCATCGGCGCGTTCGCGCTGGTCGCACTGCTCCTGTTCTGGGTGTGGCCGCCGCTCGGCTGGCTCGGAACCGTGCTGACGCTGTGGTGCATCTATTTCTTCCGCGACCCACCGCGCGTGACGCCGGTGCGCGACGGCCTGATCGTCGCGCCGGCCGACGGCATGATCAGCCAGATCACCACCGCCGCTCCGCCGCGCGAGCTCGGCCTCGGCGCGGCGCCGCTGCCGCGCATCTCGATCTTCATGAGCGTGTTCAACTGCCACGTGAACCGCAGCCCGGTGTCGGGCCGCGTGGAGAAGATCGTCTACACGCCCGGCAAGTTCTTCAACGCCGATCTCGACAAAGCGAGCGTGCACAACGAGCGCAATTCGCTGGTCATCGTCACCACGGCCGGTCCGCGCATTGCCGTGACACAGATCGCCGGTCTCATCGCGCGCCGCATCGTCTGCTTCGTCAAGGAAGGACAGCCGGTCGGTGTCGGCGAACGATTCGGCATGATCCGCTTCGGCTCCCGTCTCGACGTCTATCTGCCCGAGGGCACCCCGCCGCTGGTCGCGGTCGGGCAGACGGCCCTGGCCGGCGAGACCGTGCTTGCCGACCTGACCAGCGGCGATGGCGCCCGCGCCTTCCGGGCCGGATAGACGGTCGTCCAGCAAGCGTCTGATTTATAAAGAGATTTTGTCAATCCAGCCGGGTCGTCAGGTCTGCCACCTCCGAAAAGCCACGGATCGCGCTATATAGGTCGCCATGGTCTTCCAGCCGATCGATCCCGCGCCGCCGCCGTTCCGCCGCCGCTTCAAGGCGATCCCGGTGCGCAC
>JBQCFB010000612.1:0-2424 GCA_051959715.1 Pseudolabrys sp. | reverse complement strand
GAGCCCTTGATGTTGGCGAGGTCGATGCCGCGCTCGCCGGCGAGGCGGCGCGCCAGCGGCGTGACGGTGACGCCGCCAATGCGGGCGGGGCCGAAATTCTTGTCCGGTGTCCGCACTTCGCGGAACGGGTCCATGTTCGTGTACGCGAACGAGCCCGAAGCTCGTTCGTCCCCGCGCACGCGGGGACCCAGACTTCTCTGAGTCTGTGCTGCGGGACTCTGGGTTCCCGCTTTCGCGGGAACGAACGGAGCTTTAGGCACAGCCTTCGGCGCCGCTAGCGCCGGCGATTGAGCAGCCGCCCCGCCCTCGCCCGCGATCACCGCCACCACGGCGCCGACTTTCGCCACCTCGCCGACCTGGAAATTGATCGCCGACAGCGTGCCGCCGAACGTGGCCGGCACTTCCATCGAGGTCTTGTCGGTCTCGATCTCGAACAGGTTCTCGCCCGGCTTCACGGCGTCGCCGGCCGCCTTGAACCACTTCACGATCTTGCCCTCGGCGACCGTCTCGCCGAGCTGCGGCATCAGAACGTCCACGCGACCTATCCCCTTGCTGTCATCACCGGGCCGGCGCGCAGCGCTGTGTCCCGGTGATCCCGATCATTGTGCACGGCCCTGCCTCCCTATGCGGGATGGCCGGGACAAGCCCGGCCATGACAGGGTGAAGACTTACCACGTCACCGAGACATATTGCGTCTCGAGAAATTCCTTCATGCCTTCCTGCGCGCCTTCGCGGCCGAGGCCGGACTGCTTGGTGCCGCCGAACGGCGCCGCCGGATCCGAAACGAGCCCGCGGTTCAAGCCGATCATGCCGAAGTCGAGCTTCTCGGATACGCGCATGCCGCGCGAGAGGTCCTTGGTGAACAGGTAAGCGACGAGACCGTATTCGGTGTCGTTGGCGCGCTTGATCGCTTCGGCCTCGGTCTTGAACGTCTGGATCGACGCGACCGGGCCGAATATCTCCTCGTTCAGCATCTTGGCCGAGTCCGGCACGTTGGTGATGACGGTCGCCGGATAGAAGAAGCCCGGGCCGGTCGGCGTCTTGCCGCCGGTCAGCACCTTGGCGCCCTTCGACACGGCATCGTCGACCAGCTCGATGACCTTGTCGCGGCCTTCCTTGTTCACGAGCGGCCCGAGCGCGACGCCCTCGTCGAGACCGTTGCCCATCTTGAGGGCGTTCATTTTCGCCGTCAGCTTCTTGGCGAACTCGTCGTGCACGCTCTCGTGCACATAGAAGCGGTTGGCCGCGGTGCAGGCCTCGCCCATGTTGCGCATCTTCGCGATCATGGCGCCGTCGATCGCGGCGTCGATGTCGGCGTCCTCGAACACCAGGAACGGCGCATTGCCGCCCAATTCCATTGCCGGCTTCAGGATCTGATCGGCGGCCTCGTGCAAGAGTTTGCGGCCGACCTCGGTCGAGCCGGTGAACGACACGACGCGCACGCGCGGATCGTGCAGCATGGCCGAAACGACCTTGCCGGACGAACGCGACGGGATGACGTTGACGACGCCGGCGGGCACGCCGGCCTCTTCCAGCGCCGGCATCAGCGCCAGCATGGTCAGCGGTGTGTCGGAGGCTGGCTTGAGCACGACCGGGCAGCCGGCGGCGAGCGCCGGGCCGATCTTGCGGGTCGCCATGGCGGCCGGGAAATTCCACGGCGTCACCAGCACGGCGATGCCGGCCGGCTTGTGCTGCGCGACGATCCGCGCGCCGGAGGCCGGCGCCGTCGAGATCTGGCCGATGTTGCGCACGGCTTCTTCGGCGTACCAGCGGAAGAACTCGGCCGAGTAAGCGACCTCGCCGCGCGAGTCTGGCAGCGCCTTGCCGTTCTCCAGCGTGATCAGCTTCGCGAAGCGCTCGGCGTCGCGCATGATGAGCTCATAGGCCTTGCGCAGGATCTCGGCGCGCTCGCGCGGCTTGCGGCCGGCCCAGTCGGCGAAGGCGTCCTGCGCGGCGTCGACCGCGGCGATGGCGTCGTCGACGGTCGCGCTTGCGACCGAGGCGATGGTCTTCTCCGTCGCCGGATCGGTGACGTCGAAGCGGCCGCCGTCGGAGGCCTTGCGCCATTTGCCACCGATCCAGAGATCGGTCGGGACGTTGGCGAGGAGGTTTTCGTACATGGCACTACTCCGTTTCGTGTCCCGGGCGCAGCGCAGCGCGAAGCGGTGCGCTGCAGAACCGGGACCGTAACAAACTCTGACGGTCCCGGATGCGATGCACCGCTACGCGCTGCATCGCATCCGGGACACATGCGGCCGGAATGACGACGCAAATTACGGGAGGCTGACAACCCCGGCGGCGCCCTCTTCCGTGCCGAACAAGAGCGTGTCGCCCCTGGCGCTCCAGGCAAGTGCCGTAACGGGCGCCCCGCCGGGCGTTTTTGCTGAGATCACTGCGCCGTCCTCGATGCGCACGAGCAGCACG
>JBQCFB010000611.1:0-6215 GCA_051959715.1 Pseudolabrys sp. | reverse complement strand
TGAACGCGCTTCTTGTAGCGCTCGACCAACTCCGCCCAGTCGTCGGCGGTGAGATCGGTGTCGAGCGAATAACCCTGCCGCTCCTTGTGATGGTCGAGCAGTTCCTCGAAGTGCTCATGGCCGACGCCGAGCACGACGTCGGAATACATGGTGATGAAGCGGCGGTAGCTGTCATAGGCGAAACGCTTGTCGCCCGACTTCTTCGCCAACGCCTCGACGGTCTCGTCGTTGAGGCCGAGATTGAGCACGGTGTCCATCATGCCCGGCATCGAGGCGCGGGCGCCGGAGCGCACCGAGACGAGCAACGGGTTGTCGCGGTCGCCGAACACCTTGCCGGTGATGCGGCCGACTTCCGCCAGAGCCTTGGTGACCTGCGCCTCGAGCGCCGCCGGGTATTGCTTGCCGTTGGCGTAATAGTAGGTGCAGACCTCGGTGGTGATGGTGAAGCCCGGGGGCACCGGCAGGCCGAGATTGGCCATCTCGGCGAGGCCCGCGCCCTTGCCGCCCAGAAGCGTGCGCTGGTCCGGCTTGCCCTCGGCGCGGCCGCCGCCGAATGAATAGACCCACTTGCCCTTCTGCCCCGCCGAGGCGGCCGGCTTCTTTGCCGATTTGGCGAGCGAGCGGACCGCCGTGCGCGCCAGTGCGCCCGCCACGATCGTCGCGAGGCCGCCGCCGACAAGCGCCGCGGTCTTGCGCGCGGAGCTTTTCTTCGCGGTCTTTTTGGCCGCGGATTTCACGGACTTTGCAGCGGATTTCCGGGCCGTTTTGCGGGGCGCGGCTTTTTTCGACTTCGACGCGGAGGTTTTTCGTTTCGCCATGGCTCGGATTCGTTTGGGAGGGGCGCCTGCGGCCTCTAGAAGCACCGTGGAACCGCCGGCGCAAGCCCTCCGGAATGGGACCTTAGTGGAGAACGCCCAGCCCGATCAGTCCGACGATGATCAGATAGGCCGCGACGATGAAGCTCAGGAGGCGCGGGATGACCAGAATCAGGACCCCGGCGATCAGCGCGACAATGGGCTGCAGTTGCGCGAAAGCGATCATGGGAGGGTCCTTGGCGGGGGGTCAGGGTCAGAACGGCGGGCGCGCGGCGGAGTTCCATTGCCGCCTCATCCTGAGGAGCCCGCCGAAGGCGGGCCTCGAAGGATCTGCGGGTCGGAGACCCTTCGAGGCTCGGCGCTGTCGCGCCGAGCGCCTCAGGGTGACGGTCACCCCTCGATCCTGGAGAAGTCCGCCACGGCGCGGGTCGCTTCGCGAATCTCGTTGAGGAGCTTCAGCCGGTTCTCGCGCACCGCCTTGTCGTCGTCATTGACCTTCACCTTGTCGAAGAAGGCGTCGACGGTCGCACGCAGCTTGGCGATCGAACTCATCGCGGCGGCGAAATCTTCCTTGGAGACGGCCGCGGCCGCCTCCGCCTTGGCGACGGCAACGGCCGAGGCCAACGCCGTCTCTTCCGGCAGCGTGAGCAACTTTGCGTCCGGCGCGCCGGTGAAGGCGCGCTTGTCCTTCTTCTCCTCGATGCCGAGGATGTTCGAGGCGCGCTTGACGCCGGCGAGGAGGTTCTTGCCGTCGTCTGTGTCGAGGAATTTGCCAAGCGCCTCGACGCGGCGGACGATCAGCAGCAGATCGTCCTGGCCTTCGAGAGCGAAAACCGCATCGACCAGATCGTGCCGCGCGCCCTGCTCGCGCAATTGGACTTTCAAGCGGTCGGCGAAGAAGGAGAGCAGGTCCGGCGTCACGCCGGCGATCTTCAGCAACCTCAACCGCAGCGCATTATCGAGCACGATGCGGATGACGCCCAGCGCCGCCCTGCGCAGCGCATACGGGTCCTTCGAGCCCGTCGGCTTCTCGTCGATGGCCCAGAAGCCAACGAGCGTGTCGATCTTGTCGGCGAGCGCGACCGCGATCGAGACCGGATCGGCCGGCACGAGATCGTCCGGGCCCTTGGGCTTGTAATGATCCTCGCAGGCGTGCGCGACCGCTTCGTCCTCGTTCTGCGCCTCGGCGTAGTAGCGGCCCATCAGGCCCTGCAATTCGGGGAATTCACCGACGACTTCGGTGAGCAGGTCCGCCTTGCACAATTGCGCCGCGCGCTCGGCCTTGGCGCGGTCGGCATCGACCAGCGGCGCAAGCGCGCCGGCGAGCGCGACGATGCGCGCGATGCGCTCTTCCTGCGTGCCGAGCTTCTCGTGGAAGACGATCTGCGAGAACTTCGGCAGACGTTCCTCGAGCTTGGTCTTCAGATCGGTGTCGTAGAAGAACTTGGCGTCCGACAGCCGCGCGCGGATGACGCGCTCGTTGCCGGCGACGATCGCCTTGCCGCCGTCGGTCGCCTCTTCGTTCGCGACGAGGATGAACTTGTTGACCAGCTTCGCCGTCTGCGGATCGCGCAGGACGAAACATTTCTGGTTGGCGCGGATGGTGGCGCGGATGACCTCGTCGGGAATGGCGAGGAAGGCCTTGTCGAACGAACCCATCAGCACGACCGGCCATTCGACGAGACCGGACACTTCCGCCAAGAGGCCCTCGTCCTCGACCAGCTCGAAACCTTGCGCGAAAGCGAGGTTCTTCGCGTCGGCGAGGATCATGTCGGCGCGGCGCGCCGGATCGAGCACCACTTTCGCGGCGTTGAGCTTCTCGACATAGTCGTCGAAGCGCTTCACCGCGAAGGCGCCGGGCGCCATGAAGCGGTGGCCGCGCGTCTCGTTGCCGGACTTCACGCCGTCAATGTCGAAGCGGACGATCTCGGGCTCCTCGGTCTCGGGACCGAAGGTTGCGACGATCGAATGCAGCGGTCGCACCCAGTTGAGCTTGCCTGCGCCCCAGCGCATCGACTTCGGCCACGGGAATGAGCGCACGACCTCCGGCACGATCGACGCAACGACGTCGATTGCCAGCTGGCCCTTCTTCTCGGTGACGGCGACGTAGAAGTCGCCCTTCTTGTCGGCCTGCACCTTGGCCTGATCGATAGACGTCAAGCCGGCGGCGCGGAGGAAGCCGGCGATCGCCTGCTCCGGTGCGCCGACCTTCGGACCCTTTCGCTCTTCCTTCACGTCCGGCTGCTGCGCCGGCACGCCGTGCACGGTCAGCGCCAGCCGCCGCGGCGTCACGAAAGCCTTCGCACCTTCATAGACGAGGCCGGCCGCGACGAGGCGGTCGGTGACCATCTTCTTGAGGTCGTCGGCCGCGCGCGCCTGCATGCGCGCCGGGATCTCTTCGGAGAACAGTTCGAGCAGAAGGTCGGGCATTGGCTCTGAAACGCGTTCGAGGGGTCGGGCCGAGCCATAAATGGCCGGACAGAGCGCGTCCAGCACGCATTCGGCGCCTACCAGCCCCCGCCTCCGCCGCCACCACCGCCGCCGCCCGATCCGCCGCCCCCGCCGCCAAAGCCGGAGGAGCCGGACGAGGCCGGCACGGCGCTCGCCAGCGCGCTCGACATGCCGCCGACCGTGGAGGCGACCGCGCCCGAGAAATTGCCGCTCGACCAGCCGCCGCCGCTCGACCAGCCCGGCCGGTAGCCCGACATCGGATCGGGATCGTCCGGACGCGCGCGCTTGAGCGCAGCCGCGAAGGCGTCGGCCCACGGCTTCTCGACGTCGAGCGCGACCGCATAGGGCAACAGCGCCTCGAAGCGGTCGGCGGTGATCTCCGGCGCCTGGAGATTGAGCCGGTCCTTCTCAGCGGTCTCGAGATAGAGCCTGAGGCCGTCGAGCTGATCCATCACAGGCCGGCCGAGCGCCGTCGGCGCCTTCATCAGATAGAGGAACAGGCCGTTCACCGCGGCGAACGCCGCGACCAGCACGAAGGGGAACGGATCGTCGGACATCAGGTCGCGCAGCGCCGGCCAGCCACTGCTGAGCAGGCTGGCGAGCGCAAAGTGCAGCCCGTTGACGAAGATCGACACGAAGACCAGCACGAACACGATCCACACCAGCGAACCGATCCGCGCCGTGCCGGCGTGGAAGGACTGGACCAGCGGCATGACGAACATGCCGATGAAGAAGCCGATCATGCCGAACGCGATCAGGATCGCCGTGTCCTGGTCGCTCAGGCCGCCGAAGGCGATTTCCCACGCGACGATGCCGACCGTGAGCGCCGCGCCGACGACGACGTAACCGATGTTGCGGCGGAAGAAGCGGTTGGCGTTCTCGGTCTCGACCGCGGTGGTGAATTTCTTCGCGAGGTCGGCGACCGTGGCGCTGTACTCCTTGCCGATGACAATTTTGCCGCCGGCGACGTTGACCTTCGACAGGATCGCGCGCTCCTCCGTCGACAGCGGCACGCTCCCTTTCGGATCGCTCCCCGTCGCTTTCAGCGTCAGCGTCTTGTCCGCCTGGTCGACATGCATCAGCCCTTTCACCGCCAGCGACAGCGTGGCGGCGGTGAAGGCGCGCCACTTTTCGCGCGTCAGGCCCCAGTTATGGATGTAATTGGCGAGCGCCGGCGAGACGCCCTGCGGCGGATGGAACAGCGGGATGATCGTGCCACGCTTCGGGTCGCGGCCGACCCGGATCCACGCCAGCATGTAATAGCCGAGCACGACGATGAGGCCGATGCCGGCGACGATCCAGTGGCGGTTGTCGTGGACGCGGTACCACAGCTCCGTTTCGGCGCTCGGCGGCGATACCGACCCGTCCGGCAGCGCGGCGACAACGGTGAGCCCCTCACCCGGCGCAAGACGCCGCGTCGTCGACACGCTCAGCGCGCCCTGCGCGCCGATCGCGCCCTGAAAATCGCGACCGCGCGCGCCGAGCCGGCCGGTAAAGGCGGTCCAGCGCGTCGGCGCCGCGTCGCCGGCAAGATGCAGGCGATAGGAGACCTGCTCGATCGGAAAATTCCAGAAGTTGCCGGTGACGTTCCAGTTCAACTCCGGCCTGCCGTCAAACCAGCGCACCTGCCGCGACGTGCGGTAGACGAAGACGTAAGTGTGCTCGCCGGTCGGGACGAACACGTCCTTCGAGCCTGCGTAGATGCGGATATAACGGTGCTGCCGCTCGGTGTGATAGGGCTCGGCGCGGCCGTCGCGCGCGACGCTGACGAGATTGAAGAACACCTCGCGGTCGCGGCCGTCGGCATCGCGAAACAGCATCGGGAAATCGCGATAGATGCCGTGCCGCATCGACGCGCCCTCGGCGCGCACGCGCAGGGTCTCGGTCACCGTCAGTTCGCCGTCCTTCGCGAGCGTCACGTCGGACACGAAGGAATGGATGACCTCGGCGGCGTTCGACGGCACGGCGATCAGCGCCGCGGCGAGAACGAGCGTGGCGTGGAGGATCCGGTTCATCGCGACGCCGCGAGATTGACGGCCGGCGCCTCGCGCTCGCCGGCGTCGGCGAGCTCGAAGAAGGCGCGCGTCTGGAAACCGGCGGCGCCGGCGATCAGGTTGCTCGGGAACGACTGCACCAGCACGTTGAGATTGCGCGCCGCGCCGTTGTAGTAGCGCCGCGCCATCTGCAATTCGTTTTCCAGGTCGCTCAACTGCTGCTGGAGCGACAGGAAATTGGCGCTGGCCTTCAGGTCGGGATAGTTCTCCGACAGCGCCATCAGCCGGCTCAAGCCCGCCGACAGCGCGCCCTCGGCCTGTGCGCGGGCGGCAACGTCGCCAGCCGGCGCAGCGCGCGCCGCGCCGCGGGCCGACGTCACCTCCTCGAGCACGTTGCGCTCGTGCGCGGCGTAGCCTTTGACGGCTTCGACCAGGTTGGGGACGAGATCGGAGCGGCGCTTCAACTGCACGTCGATGCCGCTCCAGGCCTCGTCGGCCATCTGGCGCGTGCGCACGAGCCTGTTGAAGACGACGATCGCGTAGAGCGCGACCGCGGCGACGATGAGGACGAAGACCCAGGTCAGCATGATGGTTGGTCGCCCGCCGACTCGAAGAGGTTCAATTGCCGCATTCTTCACCCTCCCCTAGAGGGGAGGGTCGGCGCGCTCTCTTCTCCCCTCCCCCTTGTGGGGAGGGGCCGGGGGTGGGGGTAGTCGCGAGCTCGGACTGAATGACGGCCAGCACTCCGTCCATATTCGACAGCACGTCGTTATTCCAGAAGCGCAGCACGCGGTAGCCATCCGCTTCCAGCCGGCGCGTACGCGCAGCATCTTGCGCAGTTCGCCCTGCGTGTTGGCCGCCGTCGATCTCAACGATCAGCTTCGAATAATGACAGGCAAAGTCGGCGAGGTACGGCCCGATCTGCACTTGTCTACGAAAGTGCGATCCTTCTACC
>JBQCFB010000610.1:0-2192 GCA_051959715.1 Pseudolabrys sp. | reverse complement strand
GAAATAGAGTTCCTTGGTGCGCGCCGGCTTCGCCGCCGCTTCGAGCGAGGCGCGTCCGGGATTGCCGATCGGGCCCGGCGGCAGGCCGTCAATGATGTAGGTATTGTAGGGCGTCGGCTGGTCCTTCTCGCTCTTGAGGATCGGATGGCCGAGCGAGCCCTTGCCGCCAACCAGCCCGTAAATGATGGTCGGATCGGATTGCAGCCGCATCTTGCGCTTGAGCCGGTTGACGAAGACCGCGGCGACGCGCGTGCGCTCGTCGGGCTTGCCCGTCTCCTTCTCGACGATCGAGGCGAGCGTGACGAGTTCTTCCGGTGACTTCAGCGGCAATTCGGGATCGCGATGCGTCCAGATCTCCTGCAAGATCCTCTTGTCGTCGCTCTGCATGCGCTGGACGATCTGCTCGCGCGTCATGCCGCGCGTGAACTTGTAGGTCTCCGGCAGCAGCGAGCCCTCGCGCGGTATTTCCTTGATCGGACCGGTGAGCGCGTCGTTCTCCTGCAGCTTGGCGATGATCTGCTCGGAGGTCAGTCCCTCCGGGATCGTGATCGCGTGCTGCACGACCTTGCCTTCGATCAGCGTGCCGACGACGTCGGCGACGCTGGCATGGGCATTGAATTTGTATTCGCCGCTCTTGAGATCGCCGCGCGCCTTGAGCGCGATGACGCCGCCGACGAAGACGTAAGGCTGGTCGATCACGCCCTCGCGCACGAGCAGATCGGAGATGTCCTTGGTGCCCAGGCCGCGCGGGATGTTGACGACCTTGTCCTGCGGCAGCGGCCCGCGCGTCTCGAAGCGCTGACGGCCGACATAGAGTGTCGCGCCGAGCGCAACGACGATCACGATGAGGAGCGTGAAGAAGGCGCTGCCGGCGATCACCAGCGGATGCCGCGCGCGCTTGGAGCGGCGCATGGGCGGCGGCACGACTTCCGGCTGCAGCGCGGCGCGCGGGCTACGCGGCAGCGGCGTCTGCCCGCCATTCGGCGGTCGCGGCGGGCCGCCAGGCGTATCCGTCACGCGCGCACTCCCCTCATTGCCACCGGCCCGCACACAGTCCGCATTCTCCCACCTGAAACGCGGACGTCAGGCACGCATCGCCCCCCGATCGTGCCGTCGCCGCGGGTCCGCCGCGGCGGACGAAAAATAGCAGAATCTTCCGCAGGGTAGGAAGAATTATGGCGAAAGCCGGTGCGGGCGCGGAACCGCCCTGTGGATGGCTTTGGAGCCGCCCTCGCGGCGGCTCAGCCGTTGTACCGGCGGAAGATCAGCGACGCATTGGTGCCGCCGAAGCCGAACGAGTTCGACAGCGCCACGTCGATGTCGCGGTGACGCGCCTTGTGCGGCACGAGGTCGATCGCCGTCTCGACCGACGGATTGTCGAGATTGATGGTCGGCGGCGCCACCCGGTCCCGGATCGCCAGGATCGAGAAGATCGCCTCGACCGCGCCGGCCGCGCCGAGCAGATGCCCGATGCAGGATTTGGTCGATGACATCGAGATCTTGCCGGCATTGTTGCCGACGAGCCGCTGCGCCGCACCGAGCTCGATCTCGTCGCCGAGCGGCGTCGAGGTGCCGTGCGCGTTGATGTAATCGATATCGGCCGCGGTGATGCCGGCGCGCTTGATCGCCATGCTCATGCAGCGGAAGGCGCCGTCGCCGTCCGGCGCCGGCGCGGTGATGTGATAGGCGTCGCCCGACATGCCATATCCCACGACTTCCGCGTAGATCTTCGCGCCGCGCGCCTTGGCGTGCTCGAGCTCTTCGAGGACGACGGCGCCGGCGCCCTCGCCCATGACGAAGCCGTCGCGGTCCTTGTCGTAGGGACGCGACGCGCGCTTCGGATCGTCGTTGAAGGCGGTCGACAGCGCGCGCAGCGCCGAGAAGCCGGACAGCGACATGCGATTGACCGGGGATTCGGCGCCGCCGGCGACCATGACGTCGGCATCGCCCAGCGCGACCATGCGTGAAGCGTCGCCGATCGCATGCGCGCCGGTCGAGCAGGCGGTGACGACCGCGTGGTTCGGGCCCTTCAGGCCGAACTCGATCGAGACGAAGCCGGAAGCGAGATTGATGATGCGGCCCGGAATGAAGAACGGCGACACGCGCCGCGGGCCTTTCTCGTGCAGGTCGATCGCGGTCTTGGCGATGCCCTCGATGCCGCCAATGCCGGAGCCGATGAGGACGCCGGTCGC